>CAMEIK010000127.1 GCA_945918315.1 uncultured Clostridia bacterium | reverse complement strand
CGGTGATGAACTTGCCGGAGCCGTCGGGCTCGTCGCCGCCGGAGAAGCCGCCGGGAATGAAAATCATCTGGGCGTCCTTCAGCTCCCGGGCAAACTCGTCCACACTGCGGGCAATGGCATCGGCGGACAGGTTCTTTACCACGATGATCCGGGGATCCGCCCCGGCATCCGCCATGGCTTTTGCCGAATCATATTCGCAGTTGGTGCCGGGGAAAGCAGGAATCAGCACTCTGGGCTTGGCGATACGGAGGGCGGGAGCCTTGTTGCCGACAGATTCATAAGAGAAGGTCTCCATGGGGACCTGGGCGGTGGGGATATTGCAGGCGTATACCGGCTCCAGCTTGTTTTCGTACGCATTCAGGACGGTGCTGTGCTTCAGGATCTGTCCCTGATACACAAAGCTGCCGTCGCTGCGGGTAACGCCCAGAACGGTTCCCACCGGAGTCTCTCCGGACAGCTCCACCAGGAAGCTGCCATACCGGCAGGCGAACAGGTCCTCCAGGGTAAGGGGATAGTCAAAGGTGAAGCCCAGGCCGTTGCCAAAGGCCATCTTCATAACCGCTTCCGCCACGCCGCCCATGCCGGGGGTATAGGCGGACACCGCCTCGCCGCTGGAAAGCAGTGCCTTGACCTGACCAAACAGGTCAATCAGGGACTGGGCCCTGGGAAGACCGTTTTCGTCATACTCCGGGCTCAGCAGACACACGGTATGGCCGGGGGCCTTGAATTCGGGGCTGACAACTTCCTGGGTCTTTCCGGTGGTGACGGCAAAGGAGACCAGGGTAGGGGGCACATCCAGGTTTTCAAAGCTGCCGGACATGGAGTCCTTGCCGCCGATGGCGCCGATCCCCAGATCCAGCTGGGCCTTGAAAGCGCCCAGCAGAGCCGCCAGGGGCATGCCCCAGCGCTTGGGGTCCTTGCCCATCCGGGGGAAGTACTCCTGGAAGGTCAGGTACACATCCCGGAAGGAAGCGCCGGAGGCGATGAGCTTGGACACGGACTCCACCACGGCCAGATAGGCGCCATGGTAAGGGGACTGCTCGGTAATGAAGGGATTATAGCCGTAGGCCATGAAGGAGCAGTCGTCGGTGTGCCCTTTCTCCACGGAGATTTTCTGAACCATGGCCTGGATGGGGGTCAGCTGATACTTGCCGCCGAAGGGCATGAGCACGGTGCCCGCGCCGATGGTGGAGTCGAAGCGCTCGGAAAGCCCCCGCTTGGAGCAGGTGTTGAGGTCGGAAGCGACCCGCAGGAAGTTCTCCCGGAAATCTCCCGTGATCTCCTGCCGGGCAGGCTCTGCCGCCGCGGGAGCGGCGCAGGTGTGCTTGGCGGCGCCGTTGGAGTTCAAAAACTCCCGGCTGATGTCGCAGATGGTGTTCCCGTTCCAGCGCATGGTGAGCCGGGGGGACTCGGTGACCACAGCCACCTTGGTGGCGCTGAGGTTTTCACCGGCAGCCAGCTCCAGGAACCGGGCCGCGTCTTTGGGTTCCACTACCACGGCCATCCGCTCCTGGGATTCGGAAATAGCCAGCTCGGTGCCGTCCAGACCCTCGTATTTCTTGGGTACCGCGTTCAGGTCAATGTCCAGCCCGTCGGCCAGCTCACCGATGGCAACGGACACGCCGCCGGCACCGAAGTCGTTGCAGCGCTTGATGAGACGGGAGGCCTCCGGATTCCGGAACAGCCGCTGAAGCTTTCGTTCCTCGGGGGCGTTGCCCTTCTGGACCTCCGCGCCGCAGGTCTCCAGGGAATGGAGGTTGTGGCTCTTGGAGGAACCGGTGGCACCGCCGCAGCCGTCACGGCCGGTGGCGCCGCCCAGCAGAATCACGATGTCCCCGGGGACGGGGCGCTCCCGGCGGACATTGGCGGCGGGAGCGGCGGCGATGACCGCGCCGATCTCCATCCGCTTGGCGGCGTAGCCGGGATGATAGATTTCATCCACAATGCCGGTGGCAAGGCCAATCTGGTTGCCGTAGGAGGAGTAGCCGGCGGCGGCGGTGGTGACCAGCTTCCGCTGGGGCAACTTGCCCGGAATGGTCTCGGAGACAGGCTTCAGAGGGTCCGCCGCGCCGGTGACACGCATGGCGCCGTAGACATAGGAACGGCCGGACAGGGGATCCCGGATGGCGCCGCCGATACAGGTGGCAGCGCCGCCGAAGGGCTCAATTTCCGTGGGATGGTTGTGAGTCTCGTTCTTAAAGAGCAGCAGCCAAGGCTCGGTTTTCCCGTCCACGTCCACATCCATTTTCACGGTGCAGGCGTTGATTTCCTCGGACTCGTCCAGCTTGGCAAGCTTTCCGTTGGTTTTCAGATACTTGACGGCGATGGTGGCAATATCCATGAGACAGATGGGCTTATGCTCTCTGCCCAGCTCCCTGCGCACTGCCAGATACTCCTCATAGGTTTTCTGCAGCAGAGGGTCGGCGAAGGTCACGCTGTCGATGACCGTCCCGAAGGTGGTGTGGCGGCAGTGATCGGACCAGTAGGTGTCGATCATCCGAATTTCGGTGATGGTGGGGTCCCGGTGCTCACCGCGGAAGTATTCCTGGCAGAAAGCGATATCGTCCAGGTCCATGGCAAGGCCGTACTGGGCGATAAAGTCCGCCAGCGCCTCCCGGGAAAGGGTGGTAAAGCCATCGACAGTGGCGACAGTGGTGGGAATGGCGTACTGGGCCGCCAGTGTCTCCGGCTTTTCAAGAGACGCTTCCCGGGCTTCCACAGGGTTAATGACGTACTTCTTTACCGCGGCCAGTTCTTCCCCGGTAACGGCGCCGTACAGGGCGTACACCCTGGCGGTGCGGACGGTGGGGCGTTCTCCCTGGGAGAGAATCTGAATGCACTGGGCGGCGGAGTCGGCCCGCTGGTCAAACTGACCGGGCAGGTACTCCACGGCAAAGACGGCGCAGGCTTCCGACAGATCGGCCTCCTCCCTGGCGATATCCACCTGGGGCTCGGAAAACACCGTGGGGACCGCGGCATCAAACAGCTCCCGGGAGATACCCTCGGCATCGTACCGGTTCAGGATGCGAACCTTCTGGAGGTTCCGGACACCCAGCAGATTGGCGGCCTCGGCACAGAGGCTTCTGGCCTCGTTGTCCAGACCCTGTTTTTTCTCTACAAATACTCGATAAACCATGGGGCTATCATACCTCCTGTTTTTGGTTCCGGAAGCTTCGTCAGCTTCGGGCCTGAAGGGCACGCTTGCCGATGTCACTGCGGCGGTAGGCATTTTGGAAGGTGACGCCATCGGCGAGCCGGTAGGCTTCCCGAACGGCAGCTTCCAGGGTGTCCGCGACGGCGGTGGTGCCGGTGACCCGGCCGCCGGAGGTCAGAAGCGTTCCATTCGCTTCCTTTGCGCCGGCCACATAGGTGTGGGCGGCGGCTTCCTCGGTCATGGTGATGGGGAAGCCCTTTTCGTAGTGCTCCGGATAGCCGCTGGACGCGGTGACGACGCAGCAGGCGTGCTTTTGGGAGAAGGTTACTTCCGTTTCTTCCAGGGTCCCATTGGTGGTGGCCTGCAGAATGGTCAGCAGGTCGCTTTCCAGAAGCGGGAGGACCACCTGGGTCTCCGGATCACCGAAGCGGCAGTTGTATTCAATGACCTTGGGGCCGTCTTTCGTAATCATCAGCCCGAAATACAGGCAGCCCCGGAAAGGCCTGCCCTCGGCAGCCATGGCACGGATGGTGGGGAGGAAAATTTCCTCCATGCACCGCTGGGCAACGGCCGGGGTATAGTAGGGGTTGGGGGCCACGGTGCCCATGCCGCCGGTGTTGAGGCCGGTGTCGCCGTCGTGGGCCCGTTTGTGGTCCATGCTGGATACCATGGGCTTGACGCATTTTCCATCGGTAAAGGACAGTACGGAAACCTCCGGGCCCTCCAGGAATTCCTCAATGACCACGGTGGCACCGCTTTTGCCGAACTTCCCGTTTGCCATCATGTCGGTGACCGCGGTTTTGGCTTCCTCCCGGGTGGCGGCGATGATGACGCCCTTGCCCAGGGCCAGACCGTCAGCCTTGACCACCGTGGGAATGGGGGCAGTGTCCAGGTACCGCAGGGCCGCGTCCAGATCGGTGAAGATTTCGTACTTTGCCGTGGGAATGCCGTATTTCTTCATCAGTTCCTTGGAAAATGCCTTGCTTCCTTCGATAATGGCGGCGTTGGCTTTGGGGCCGAAGCAGGGAATACCGATGGCGTTCAGGCGGTCCACACAGCCAAGCACCAGAGGATCATCCGGGGCAACCACCGCGTAATCGATGGCATGCTCCCGGGCAAAGCGGACGATGCCGTCAATATCCGTAGCGGCAATGGGAACGCATTGGGCGTCCCGGGCAATGCCGCCGTTACCCGGCAGGGCATAGATGGTATCTGCCGCCGGATTTTCCTTCAGCTTGCGGATGATGGCGTGCTCCCGCCCGCCGCCGCCAACAACTAATAGATTCATAAGCGTTGACTCCTTG
>CAMEIK010000126.1 GCA_945918315.1 uncultured Clostridia bacterium | reverse complement strand
TTATGATCATTCATCACAGCAGTCAGAACCGCATATCTGCATTCCAAAGTGTTACTGCGGCGTGTTGATCTGTTGCCGTCCACCATGGCACAGATAGCAGAAGCTGTTTCATCACCAAAAACAGAGGTTGTGCATTTTAGCTAAAGCACCCCGGGGGAAATTCTACAGAAATATAGAAAAAATAATAAATCCTTTACATCATCCGAAGATTATGCTATAGTCAATGGACAATGGCAGGTAAATTATCTGTCTTGATAATTAAGGAGGAAAAACAATGAAAAAGCTTTTCGCAATTGTTCTGGCCCTGGCTCTGGTTCTGAGCCTGGCAGCCTGCGGTGGCGCCAAGCCCGCAGAGACTAAGGTTTCCGTTTTCTGGTACGACGAGGCTGACGTGTACCTCAGCACCGTCCGTTCCGAGCTGAACAAGGCTCTGGAGACTGCCGGTATCGCATACGACAACCAGTATGCCGGTAAGGATCAGGCTAAGCAGCTGGAGCAGATCAAGACCGCTATCGCTGGCGGCACCACCCTGCTGGTCGTGAACGTCGTCACCTCCGGTGACCCCGACATCGCTCAGGCTGTCCTGGACGCTGCAGGCAAGGTTCCTGTTGTCTTCTTCAACCGTGCAATCGGCAATGAAGGCTCCGATGTTACCTTCCTGAACGGCAAGGATACCGCTTGCTTCATCGGCACCGATGCTCCCGAAGCTGGCCACATGCAGGGCAAGATGGTCGGCGACCATGTCCTGGCTAACTACGACACCCTGGACCTGAACGGCGACGGCAAGATCTCCTACGCTATGTTCAAGGGCGAGGAAGGCAATGCTGAGGCTATTGCCCGTACTCAGTTCGGCGTTGAGGATGCTGACGCTGTTCTGACCGCTGCCGGCAAGCCCGCGCTGGAGTACTTCGACGCTCAGGCTTCCCAGAAGTGGCAGACTGACCCCGAGGGCGCATGGTCTGCTAAGGCTGCCAAGGACTACATGGACACCAACATGGTTACCTACAACAAGGACAACAACAACATGATCGAGCTGGTCATCTGCAACAACGACGGCATGGCGGAAGGTGTTGTCGAGTCCCTGAAGCAGGCTGGCTACAATGCTGCCGGTCAGCACGTCATCCCCGTCTTTGGCGTTGACGCAACCGACGCTGCAAAGGCTCTGATTGCTGAGGGTTCCATGATCGGCACCGTCAAGCAGGACAACGTTGGTATGGCTGAAGCTATCTGCGCTACCGTCAAGGCTATCGCTGAGGGCAAGACCCCTGCGGATGCTCTGGCCTCTCTGAACGATGCCCGCTTCACCGTCGCTCCCGACTGCGCTTCCAAGCTGTACGTTGCTTACGCTCCCTACTTGGGCGAGTAATTTTCGGTAATTTCCGGGCAGCTGTCGCTTACGGCGGCAGCTGCCCCTTTCCCCATTTTCAAAGGATACGCAGCGGTGAACGCCGATCGGATGAATCGGCGCTGACCATTCCGTATCAGGTTGTGCGGAAAAACAAGCAAGGGAGGAAACTACATGGAACAGGATATTCTGCTGCAAATGGTGGGTATTTCCAAATCCTTCCCCGGTGTCAAGGCACTTGATAATGTTTCTTTGAATGTTCACAGCGGTACCGTCCATGCCCTGATGGGCGAAAACGGTGCCGGCAAGTCCACGCTGATGAAATGTCTTTTCGGCATTTACAGCAAGGATAGCGGACACATCTATCTGGAAGGCAAAGAAATTGACTTCAAGAGCAGCCGGGAGGCTCTGGACAACGGCGTTGCAATGGTGCATCAGGAGCTGAACCAGGCACTCAAGCGCAGTGTCATGGACAACATCTGGCTGGGTCGTTACCCCACCGTTATGGGCGGACTGGCTGTCAACGAAAAGAAAATGTATGCGGATACCATGGCGGTATTCGAGGAACTGGGTATCAATGTGGATCCCCGCCGGATCATGAGTACCATGCCCGTTTCCCAGCGCCAGATGGTGGAAATTGCCAAGGCAGTTTCCTACAATTCCAAGGTCATCGTCTTTGACGAACCCACCTCTTCTCTGACCGAAGAAGAAGTGGAGCATCTGTTTAAGATCATCAACATGCTCCGTGACCGGGGCGTGGGCATCATCTACATCTCCCACAAGATGGCAGAGATCAAGCGGATCTCCGACTACATCACCGTCATGCGTGACGGTCAGTGGATTGCCACCGAGCGGGCAGCGGATCTGGACATGAATGATATCATCCGTCTGATGGTTGGCCGTGAACTGACCAATCAGTTCCCCCCCAAGACCAATGTGCCCGGCGATGTGTATCTGAAGGTGGACGGTCTGACCGGCATGTACAACCAGCTTCGTGATGTTTCCTTCTATGCCCGCAGAGGTGAGATTCTGGGCCTTGCCGGTCTGGATTCCTCCGGACGTACCGAGACGCTGGAAAGTATCTTCGGCATCCGCACCCGTAAGGAAGGCATCATTTCTCTGAATGACCAGCCCTGCTTCAACCGCAGCGCCGGTGAATCCATCAAGAACGGCTTCGCCCTGCTGACGGAAGAGCGCCGGGCCACCGGTATTTTCGGTGTTCTGGACATCAGGGCCAATACGGTGATTTCCAGTCTGAAGCGGCATCTGCGTTTCGGCCTCTATCTGAGCGGAAAGACCCAGAGGGAGGATACCCAGTATTATATTGATGCCATGCATACCAAGACACCCTCTCAGGAGACCAAGATCCGCAGCCTTTCCGGCGGTAACCAGCAGAAGGTCATCATCGGCCGCTGGCTGCTGACAGAGCCGGAAGTGCTGCTGCTGGACGAACCCACCCGCGGTATCGACGTGGGCGCCAAGTATGAGATCTATCAGCTGATTCTGGATCTTGCTAACAAGGGCAAAACCGTTATCATGGTTTCTTCCGAAATGCCCGAGCTGCTGGGTGTCTGTGACCGGATCGTGGTCATGTCCGGCGGCCGCGTTGCCGGCGAAGTGGACGCCCGCAACACCACCCAGGAAGAGATTATGACCCTGGCCGCCAAATACGCCTAAGGAGGATAAACAAAATGGCAAATCCTATCGCAACGCTGCAACGCACTGCTGCTGAATATCAGAAGATGAGCAAGAAGGATCAGAAGCGGTACATCACCGATCTGATTCTGAATAATGCTCTGTATATTCTGATGCTGGCATTCTGTATCTACACCGCCATCCAGCGCCCCAACTTCCTTTCCATGGGCAGCTTGGGCAACCTGGTCGTTCAGGTTGCTGCTTACCTGCCCATGGCTCTGGGTATCGCCGGCTGTATCGTTCTGACCGGTACCGACCTGTCCGCAGGCCGTGCTGTGGGTCTGACCGCTGCCATCACCGGCGCATTCCTGCAGAGAATTGACTACGCAAACAAGATGCTGACCTTCCTGCCCAAAGTTACCCCCTTCTGGATGTTCGTTACGTTGCTGAGCGTTGTGGCCATCGGTGCCCTCATCGGTCTGGTCAACGGCTTCTTTGTGGCGAAGTTCAGCCTGCACCCCTTTATCGTGACACTGTCCACCCAGCTGATCACCTATGGCATCATCCTGTGGTTCTTTGACTTCAACAACGGTGCCCCCATCGGCGGTCTGGATGATATCTACCGTAACTTCCTGGGTACCCCCATGTTCTACATGGGCAACACCCCCGTGCCTCTGTATGTGCTGTATGCTGTCCTGCTGACCGCTCTGATGTGGTTCATCTGGAATAAGACCATCTTCGGCAAGAATATGTTTGCCGTGGGTTCCAACGGTGAAGCTGCCAAGGTTTCCGGTGTCAACGTGTTCCTGACCACGATGCTGGTTCATACTCTGGCCGGCGCCATGTACGGCTATTCCGGCTTTGTGGAAGGCTTCCGCTCCGGCTCCATTGCTGCCGGTACCGGCGCCAACTACGAGTGTGACGCCATCGCAGCCTGCGTCATCGGCGGTGTTTCCTTCGTCGGTGGTACCGGTAAGATCAGCGGCATCGTCATGGGTGTCTTCGTGCTGCGTATCATCTTCATCGCTCTGACCATGCTGGGTGTCAGCTCCTCCAGCCTGTACATCATCAAGGGTGCCATCATCCTCTGCGCCTGTGCTCTGGATATGCGTAAGTACCTGGTGAAGAAGTAATGGAAAAATCCCGCGCCAATCCCGACATTCCGGAAGAGCAGGTTCCCAAATTCCGCGGACTGTACCGGTACGTGAAAATTTCCGTCAAGACTCTGGATCGGATCATTCTGGCCTGTATTGCGGTTATTTTGATCGTGGTGGTTCTGGAAATGCGAAATCCCGGCTTTACCATCACCTTTGATTCCAGAGGCGGCACCGATGTGCCTGCACAAAACCAGATGTACGGCGAGCTTCTGGACGTACCGGAGACGCCTACCCGCGAAGGGTATCTCTTCACCGGATGGTACAAGGATCACGCCTGTTTTGAACAATGGAACGTAGAAACAGAGACCATTGAGACGGATATAACCCTCTACGCCGGTTGGGAAAAGATTGAATAGCAAA
>CAMEIK010000125.1 GCA_945918315.1 uncultured Clostridia bacterium | reverse complement strand
ACCGGGCGCATCGCGGCGGAGCAGTGCCGTGCCCTGATGGCCCAGGGACACCAGTGCCTTCTGGCCTACGGCAGGGACACAAGCGGCTGCCCGGATGTGCCCACGGTGCGCATTGGTTCGGAGCTGGAGGTGCGGCTCCATGCCCTCCAGACCCGGGTGCTGGACAATACGGGCTTCGGCTCGAAGGCTGCCACCCGCCGGTTTCTGCGGCAGGTGCGGGAATACGACCCGGATGTGATCTGGCTGCACAATCTCCACGGCTACTACATTCACCTGGGGCTCCTGTTTGACTACCTGCGCGCCTGCGGCAAGGAGATCCACTGGACGCTCCATGACTGCTGGGCCTTTACCGGCCACTGCGCCTACTTTGATTTTGCCGGCTGCGGCCGTTGGAAGACGGGCTGCCATGACTGCCCCGAGAAAGGGAAATACCCGGCAAGCCGGTTCCGTGACAACAGCCGGTGGAATTACGCCGAAAAGCGGCGGCTCTTTACCGGAATCCCCAATCTGACACTGCGGGTACCCTCCCAGTGGCTTGCCACCCGGGTACGGGACAGCTTTTTACGGGAATATCCGGTGGAGGTGGTTCCCAACCGGGTGGATACCCAGGTGTTTAAACCCACCCCGGGAAATTTCCGGGAACAATACGGACTGGAAAACAAAAGAATTGTGCTTGGCGTCGCCAATGTCTGGGACGACCGGAAAGGGCTCCGGGATTTTGAAGCCCTTGCGCCCATGCTGAAGGAGGACTATCGGATTGTTCTGATCGGATTGGCCCCCAAGCAAATCCGGAGCCTTCCCAAGGGGATTCTGGGGCTTCCCAGGACCCGGAATGTCCGGGAGCTGGCGGAGGCCTACACCGCGGCGGATGTATTTGTGAATCCCAGTGTGGAGGAGACCTTCGGCATGACCTCCCTGGAAGCGGCCTGCTGCGGTACCCCCGCCATTGTCTATCGGGGCACGGCCTGTGAGGAAGCGGCGGCTGCCTACGGGGGTATTGCCGTGGACCGGGGACCGGAAAATCTGTACCGGGCAATTCTGAAGCTGACAGAGGAGGAAAAAGCATGAGGCTCTATCGGTTTCCCGAGGGGAAGCTCTGCAGGGCTTTGATTATGGGACTGTTCCTGGGCGCGCTGGTGCTCAATCGGGACTGCAACTTTTCGGGGACGCTGCTGAAGTTTTCCTATGCCCAGTTTGGCATGCTGGCGGTGATGCTGGTGGGAGGAATTGCGTTTCTGTGCTGCCACCGGCGGGACTGGAAAGAGCTTCTGACCGACCGGAGGATTCTCTTTGCCCTGGCCGCGGGGGCAGTGATCGTGCTCCCTATGTTTTTCAAACGGGACTGGCAGCTGATGTATTTCAGCATCTGGCTGGCGGTTCTGTTTGGGGTATTTGTTTCCCTGTTCCTTTCCCTGGAGGAGGGGGCAAAGCTCTATCTGAAGATCCTTTGCGTATTGAGTGTATACTCCCTGCTCTGCGCCTATGGACTTCGGTTCCTGCCGGACCGGGGGCTTCTGAAGCTGCCGGTGGTTGTCAACAGCGCCAAAACGGAGTTTTACTTTTTTGGAGCCTCCTTTGTGCCGATTACCTTTGTGAAATTCCGGAATTTCGGGATTTTCCGGGAGCCGGGGGTGTACCAGTATTTTCTGATTCTGGGCCTGTACCTCAATAACTATGAGGTGCGGTGGGACAGCGAAAAGAAGCTGTGGGCGGTGAATCTTCTGCTGGCCGTGACCACGGTGTCCACCTTTGCCACGGGAGGACTTGTGGAGCTTGCGCTTCTGGTGGTAGTCCTGTTTTTCGACAAGGGCTGGTACCGGAAGAAAGCGGGGAAGCTGGCAGCCGGAGCGGTGATCCTCCTGGGCGGGGCGGTCACGGTGTACTCCTTTGCCACAAAGGGACTGCTGTACGCCGGGATTATGGACGCCCTGAGCAAGTTTGACCCGAACCATGAATCCATGACGGACCGGGCAGGCTCCATCATGGAAAATACAAAGATCTTCCTGCGCCATCCGCTGCTGGGCGGCGGCATTCGGGAGGTACTGTATGTGGTTGCCAACAATACCAGCTCCTCCACCATTCTCTATGCCGTTCTTGGCGTTCTGGGCGGTACGCTGAACGCGGCTGCCTGGGTGGCGCTGACCTGGCGGAAGGACAGAAAGCTGTGGGCGTGGCTCGCTGTGACGGTGATTCTCTTTATGTCCTTCAATACGGAAAACTATATTACAAATCCCTATTTCTGGCTGTTCCCCGTGATGGCGGTGTGCCAGCGGGTTCTTCCGGCAATTGGGAGCGGGAAGAACAGGGCATGATTTGGAGCATGACCAAAAAACGGCAGAGAATTCTGCCCCGGTAATTGAGGAGGGAAACCGATGGAAGCAATCGATTTTGTCATCCCCTGGGTGGACGGAAGCGACCCTGCCTGGCAGCGGGAGCGGGGACGGTTTGACCCCAGATTCGCCAGCAGCAACGGAACCAATGATGCCCGGTTCCGGGACTGGGACCTGCTGCGGTACTGGTTCCGGGCGGTGGAAGCCTACGCTCCCTGGGTCCATAAGATTTATTTCGTCACCTGGGGACATCTGCCGGCCTGGCTCAATACCGACCATGAAAAGCTGGTGATTGTCAATCACCGGGACTACATTCCGGAAGAATTTCTTCCCACCTTCAACGCCAATACCATTGAACTGAATTTCCACCGGATTCCGGGGATCTCGGAGCAGTTTGTCTATTTCAATGACGACATGTTCCTGGGAAAGCCGGTGCAGCCGGAGGACTTTTTCCGGGACGGAAAGCCAAGGGACGCCTTTATTCTGGACGCCATCTTCTTTTCTCCCAATACGGCCGGGCACTATATTGCCAATGATATGGAGCTCATCAACAAGTATTTTACGCCCCGGCAGGTGCTGAAGAAGCTTACTTTTTCCCAGGTCTGGAACCTGTCCTATAAGCCAAGGAACCTCTATCGGACCCTGGTGCTGCGGCAGTGGCCATGGTTTACCGGGCTTTACGCAGATCACAGCGCCACCAGTTTTTTAAAATCCACCTATGAGGAGCTTTGGAAGAAAGAGCCGGAGATACTGCATAACACCTGTCTGGACAGATTCCGGACGAAAAATGATGTCAATCAATGGCTCTTTAAATACTGGCAGCTGGCAGAGGGGAATTTTGTCCCCCGGGGCGTGGATTTCAGCGGCGTCTATCATCTGAAATCGGAGGTATGTCCGGAGCTGCTGAAGGCAATCGAGGATCAGCGCTGCGGCATCGTCTGCATCAATGATACGGAAGAAACCAGAAATATTGAGACCCATAAGGCGGCAATCAAAAAGGCCTTTGAAAAGCATCTGCCCCAGCCCTGCTCCTTTGAAAAAGCCTGAGCCGTCTTTCGGAGAGATCGTCCATACGAACATAAGGAACGGAGGCCGTTTCCATGAAAAAAGTTCTCTTTCTGACCACCTATGCCTCGCCCTACCGGGTTGAGTTTTTCGATGAGCTGGCAAAATACTGCGATGTGACGGTGGCCTTCTCCGAGCGGGTGGAGGTGCAGAAGCACCGGGACAAAAGCTGGTTTTTAAACTCCCAGGGCCGCTTCCGCAGTGTGCAGCTGGGAAAACGCCTCTTTACGGTCCGGAATACATCCCTGTGCCTGGGAATTCTGGACCTACTAAAGGAGCCCTTTGATTTCATCATTGTCTGCGGGTATGCCATGCCCACCCAGATGCTGGCAATCACCTGGCTGCGGGCAAAGAAGATTCCCTATTACATGGAACTGGACGGAGGGGTGATCCGGGAGGACAGCCCGCTGAAGCTTCGGCTGAAGCGGTTTCTGGTCCGGGATGCCGCCGGCTATTTCAGTACCGGCGAGGCTACCACGGATTACCTGTGTTATTACGGCGCCCGGAGGGACCGGGCATACACCTATCCCTTTACCTCGCTGTGGGAGCGGGACCTTCTGCCCGGCCTGGTTTCCGGTGAGGAAAAACAGAAGCTGCGGGAAAAGCTGGGCATTCCGGAAAAAAGAATGCTCCTTTCCATCGGCCAGTTTATTCCCCGCAAGGGCTTTGATGTGCTGCTGCGGGCTGCCCGGAAGCTGGATCGGGACATCGGCATCTATCTGGTGGGCGGCCAGGCCACGGAGGAATATCTGACCATGCGGCAGGAGCTGGGGGTGGACAATGTCCACTTTGTGGGCTTTACGCCCAAGGAGCAGCTGAAGGAATATTACAAGGCGGCGGACCTCTTTGTCCTGCCCACCCGGGAGGACATCTGGGGGCTGGTCATCAATGAGGCCATGGCCTACGGGCTGCCGGTGGTGACCACGGACCGGTGCGTCGCGGGCCTGGAGCTGGTGGAAAACGGCGTGAATGGCTATATCGTTCCCGTGGGGGATGATGACGCGCTGGCCGGGAAGCTGAAGGAAGCCCTCAGCGGAGACCTGGCCGCCATGGGACAGGCCTCCCTGGACCGGGTCCAACCCTATACCTATGAGAATATGGTCA
>CAMEIK010000124.1 GCA_945918315.1 uncultured Clostridia bacterium | reverse complement strand
ATGATTATAAAAAGACAAAATATGTCTGAAAACCAGTGGAATCATTTCAAAATCGCCCCGCTGCTGACACAATAATTGTCAACTGTCAATTGTCAATTGTCAATTCGGCGAAGCCGCCAAATTCCAATTTATCCGTTTTCGTGCAGTACCCGACAACCTGCCGGACATTTTTTCCGCCGGGGGCTATCCTGGCCTTGCTTTTTTCCTCCGGTTTGGTATAATAGCTTTTAGTCCGGACGGGAAAAAGTCCGGATCCTCGGAATGGGAAAATCCCAGCGGTACCAAGCCGCCGTAGACGGGCATGATTGGCCGCCCGGGTCATTGGAGGGCAGAACCTTCGAGAAGACCCTGGCATTTTGGCGCCCGGAGCCGGAATACGGGTTACATCCACAGACTCTTGGGGACGGTCTGGGGGTGGTATTCTCTTTGCCCCCCAAAGGGGGCTTTTTTTGTGCCCATTTTTCAGAAAGGACAGGGGCTATGACGTTTGATGCCTTTTCCCGCTGCCATCCGGCGGTGAATTTCCTCTTTTTTGCTGCCGCCATCGGCTGCGGCATGGTGATCCAGCACCCGGCCTATATTCTTGCCGGGGTGGTCTGCGGCGGGATCTACTATTGCCTGCTCTACGGACGCCGGGGACTTTCCCGGATGGCCGGGATGCTGCTGCTTCCCGTTCTGACGGCGGTGCTGAACCCCCTGCTGAATCACCGGGGAAAGCATGTATTGTTCCTGGTAATGGGCAAATCCTACACCCTGGAGGCGCTGTGCTACGGTATGGCCCTGGGGGGCATCTTTCTGGGAATGCTTCTGTGGTTTGGCTGTTACAGCGCGGTGCTCACCAGCGATAAGTTTACAAGCCTTTTTGGAAGCGTCATTCCCTCTCTTTCTTTGCTCCTTGTCATGGTGCTGCGGCTGATCCCCGCCTTTACCCGGAAGACAAAGCAGGTTCTGGACGCCCGTCGGGCCATCGGCATGGGAGCGGAGCAGACAGGCTCCCTCCGGGAAAAAACAAGAAGCGGCATGACGGTGCTCTCCGCTCTGACCTCCTGGGCCCTGGAGGGGAGTATTGTCACCGCCGATTCCATGCGGGCCCGGGGCTACGGCTGCGGAAAGAGGACCAGCTTCCGGCTGTACCGGATGACGAAACGGGACTGGCTGCTGCTTGCCCTCATTACAGGGCTTTTCTGCCTGGTGCTCTTTGCCGGGGGCACCGACGCCAGCTACACCCCGGCAATGCGGATCGCGCCCCTGGGCTGGGGCTTTCCCGCCTACTGTGCCCTTTTGCTGATCCCCACGATTTTTGAAGGGAAGGAGGCCGTGGCATGGCACATTTCCATATCGAAAATCTGACCTTTTCCTACCCCGGCGCGGCGGTACCTACGTTGGACGGGGTATCTCTGGACATCCAAAAAGGGGAGTTTCTGCTGCTGTGCGGACCGTCCGGAAGCGGAAAAACCACCCTCCTGCGGCAGATGAAGCCCGCCCTGTCCCCCTATGGACAGCGGGATGGCGCCATCTTCTTTGACGGGAAGCCCATCGGGGAGCTGACCGCCCGGGAGCAGGCGGAGAAAATCGGCTTTGTGATGCAGGACCCTCAGGAGCAGATTGTGACGGACAAGGTCTGGCACGAGCTGGCCTTTGGTCTGGAAAACCTGGGCTGCGACCCGGCGGTAATGAGGCTGCGGGTGGCGGAGATGGCAAGCTTCTTCGGCATCCAGGACTGGTTTCACCGGGAGGTGGCGGAGCTGTCCGGGGGACAGAAGCAGCTATTGAACCTGGCCTCCGTGATGGCCATGCAGCCGGAGGTGCTGATTCTGGACGAGCCCACCAGCCAGCTGGACCCCATCAGCGCCGGGGATTTTCTCAATACTCTGAAAAAAATCAACCGGGAGCTGGGCACCACCATTGTGATCACCGAGCACCGGACGGAAGATATTTTCCCTGCCGCCGACCGGGTGGCGGTGATGGAGGCAGGGCGCCTGACCTTCCTGGGAAGTCCCCGGGAGGTGGGGCTTGCCCTTCGGGACAGCGGAAGCCCCCTGTTTTCCGCTCTGCCCGCCCCGGTGCGGGTGTACTACGCCGTGCGTTCCGGGGGCCGGTGCCCCCTGACGGTCCGGGAGGGCCGGGCCTGGCTGTCGGAGGAATTCCCGGCGGGGGCCAGGGTCGGCGCGCTGCCGGAGCCGGACCGGGTCAATACGGATGGGGAAGCGGCGCTTGTTATCAAGGAATGCTGGCTGCGCTACTCCCGCACCGGCCCGGATGTCCTGCGGGGGCTGAACCTGCGGGTGCCCCGGGGGAGCCTCTTTGCCATTCTGGGAGGCAACGGCACGGGAAAATCCACGGCCCTCAAAGCCGTCTGCGGCAGTATCAAGCCCTACCGGGGCAGCATCGAGATTCTGGGAAAGGGGCAGCGGGACTACCGGCCCGGAGAGCTGTTTCACGGCTGCCTGAGTATGCTCCCCCAGGACCCCCGGAGCCTGTTTGTCAAGGAGACGGTGCTGGAGGACCTGCGGGAAATGGGCGCCGGGGAGGACGCGATCCGGGAAACGGCGAAGCGCTGCCGGATCGAGGCGCTGCTGGAGGCCAATCCCGCCGACCTGTCCGGCGGCGAAACCCAGCGGGCAGCCCTTGCCAAGGTGCTGCTGCGCAGGCCAAAGCTTCTGCTGCTGGACGAGCCCACCAAGGGCATGGACAGTATTTTCAAGGCGGAGTTTGCCGCCATTCTGGGCAGCCTTTGCCGGGCGGGCGTTACCGTAGTGATGGTTTCCCACGATGTGGAGTTCTGCGCGGAATACGCCCAGCTTGTGGGGCTGTTCTTTGACGGGCAGCTGATCACCACCGGAACCCCCCGGACCCTTTTCGGCTCCAACAGCTTCTACACCACCGCCGTCAGCCGCATGAGCCGCCATGTGTTCCGGAACGTGGTGACGGCGGAGCAGGCCGCCGCCCTGATACGGGAAAACCGGGAGGAAGCGCCGTGAAAAAATCCACGCTTTTTTCTCTGCTGGTAATCTTTCTCCTGATCCCCGGCACCCTGCTGCTGGGAAGGAACCTGCCGGGCCGGTGGTACTATCTGACGGCTACCGCCATTGTGGTGGAGATCACGCTGCCCTTTTTCGCCGCCTTTGAAGCCCGCCGCCCCCAGGCAAGGGAGCTGGTGATTCTCGCGGTGATGGCGGCGCTGGCGGCGGTGTCCCGGGTGGCCTTCGTGTTCCTGCCCTATATGAAGCCTCTGACGGGGATTGTCATGCTCACTGCCGTGGCCTTTGGGCCCCAGGCAGGATTTCTCACCGGGGCCATGGCAATTTTTGCCAGCAATTTCTTTTTCAGCCAGGGCCCCTGGACCCCCTGGCAGATGTTTGCCTATGGCGTGGCGGGGTTTCTTGCCGGGGCGGTGTTCCACGGGCGGCAGAAATGGCAGAAGCCCCTTGTCATGGCGGTATTCGGATTTCTTACGGTGCTGCTTATCGTGGGGCCCCTGCTTGACAGCTGCACGGTGTTTACCATGCTGACGACCTTTACCCGGGAGGGCCTGCTGCTGATTTACGGCCAGGGGGTTCCGGTGAACCTGATGCACGGGGCAGGCACCGCGGTGACCATCGCGGTTCTGGGAAAGGCACTCCTGAAAAAACTTTCCCGGCTGCAAACCAAGTACGGCATGCTGGAGGGAACCCTATGAGAAAAGAGGACTGGTATCTGTCCACCATTGACCCCCAGGCCCAGCTTACCGCCCGGGCCTTCGGTCTGGGGCTGGAAATCGCGGACTTCTGCGTCCCCGGGACCCTGGACGAGGGGTTTTCCGAGGCGGACAGGGCGGTTTCCGGGAAGCTTCAGGGGATTCCCAACCGGGTGCTTCACGGGCCCTTCAATGAGCTCTTTCCCTGCGCGGTGGACCCCAGGGCCCGGGCTCTGGCCCGGGAGCGATTCCGGCAATCCATGGAGCTGGCAGTCCGGTATCACGCTTCCAAGGTTGTGCTCCATGGGGGCTTCAACCCCCGGTTGTACTACCCCTGCTGGTACAAAGAGCAGTCGGTGTTGTTCTGGAGGGCGTTTCTGCCGGAAATCCCCCAGGGGGTTACGGTGTGCCTGGAAAACGTGCTGGAAGAAACGCCGGACATGCTTCTGGACATTGTGGCCGGGGTGGGCAGTGAGAAAATCGGCCTGTGCCTGGATGTGGGCCATGTGAACGCCTACTCCCCGGTGCCCGTTTCTCAGTGGATAGACCGGTACGGCAGCAGGCTCCGGCATCTGCATATGCACAATAACGACGGCTCCGCCGATACCCACAGCCCGGTAAGAGAGGGAACCCTGGATATTCCCGCCATTGCTGCCCGGGCAAAAGCGGTATCACCGGAGGCAACCTTTACTCTGGAGCTTCCCCAGGCGGCGGAAAGCGTCCGGTGGCTGACGGAGCAGTTGTTTATTGACAATTAGACGATTGGCTTGAAACAGCATATAGGTAAATTGGTATTTAATTGACAATTGACAATTGACAATGGACAATTAAGGAATCCC
>CAMEIK010000123.1 GCA_945918315.1 uncultured Clostridia bacterium | reverse complement strand
ATTGTCAATTGTCAATTAAATTCCCGTTTACCCCGCTGCTGTTTGATACATAAATTCTTAAAAAGCAAAAAAGAAATACAGAGGAGAAAAGAAATGCACATGAAAAAATGGGTCTGCCTGCTGCTGGCCCTTGTTATGACCATGGGGCTGCTGGCCGGCTGCGCGGGAACTACCGGAACCACCGAAAAGAAAGGCGACAGGATCTCCGTGAGCCTGTACGTCTGGGACCGCTCCATGCTCAAGGAACTGACCCCCTGGCTGGAGGAGAAATTCCCCAATGTTGAATTTACCTTCATTCAGAGCTTCAATACCATGGAGTATTACAAGGACCTCATCGCCCGGGGGGAGGAAATGCCGGACATCATCACCTGCCGCCGGTTTTCCCTGAACGATGCCGCCCCTCTGGCGGAATACCTAATGGACCTGAGCACCACGGAAGTGGCGGGCACCTTTTATTCCAGCTATCTGGATGTGAACCGGGAAACCAGCGGCGCCATCCGGTGGCTGCCCATGTGCGCCGAGGTGGACTGCATCATGGCCAACAAGGATCTGTTTGACCAGTACAATATCCCCCTGCCTACCAATTACGCCGAGTTCGTCGCCGCCATTGACGCCTTTGAGGCTGTGGGCATCAAGGGCTTTCAGACCGACTGGAATTATGACTATTCCTGCCTGGAAACCATGCAGGGCTGCGCCATTCCGGAGCTCATGAGCCTGGAAGGCACCCAGTGGCGTATGGAATACGAGAGCAAAGCGGAGGGCCAGCAGGTGGGCCTGGACGACACGGTGTGGCCCAAGGTCTTCCAGAAGTACGAGCAGTTTCTGAAGGATGTCCGCTTCAAGCGCGGTGACGAGGCGCTGCAGTTTTCCGCCACCATAGAGCCCTATTTCAAGGGGAAGACTGCCATGGTCCGCAACACGGCGGCCCTGGCGGACGATATCACCAAGGAACGGGGCATCAACAGCGTCATCCTGCCCTACTTCGGAAAGACCTCCGATGATAACTGGCTGCTGACCTACCCCATGTGTCAGGTAGCCGTTTCCAAGCAGGTGGAAAAGGACCCGGCAAAGAAGGCTGCCGTTTTGGAGATCCTCACGGCAATGTTCAGCGAGGAAGGCCAGAAGCACGTTGCCGCCGGCACCTCGGTACTGTCCTACAACAAGGAAGTGAACATCACCCCCACCGACTCCCTGCGGTATGTGCAGGACTGCATCAACAGCAACCACCTGTATATGCGCCTGGCTTCCACCGAAATCTTCAGCGTCTCCCAGGATGTGGCGCACAAGATGATGACCGGCAAGTATGACGCCAAGGCCGCCTATGCGGCCTTCGACGCCCGAATCTCCAACTATGTGGACCCGGAGGCGGTGGAAGTGCTGTTCACCCAGCAGGCTGCCTACTCCAACCAGTTTACCGACCACGGCAGCCAGGCGGCATCCTCCCTGATGAACACCCTGTGCGCCGCCTTTGATGACACCATCGCCATCGGCTACTCTCCCGTGGCCAGCACCTCCATCTACGCCGGGGACTACACCGTCCAGCAGACCAAGTGGGTGCTGACCGCCCGGAATGCCATCTACCGGGTGGAATATACCGGCGAAGAAATCCTGCGGATAATGGACTGGCTGGTGAATGTGAAGGAGGACGGCTCCAACCCCATCCGCCACCGCAATCTGATGCCCGTTACCAGCGGCATCCGCTACACCGTTACCGAGTACGAGCGGGGCAAGTTCCGCCTGGAGGATGTGACCATGAACGGCCAGCCTCTGGACAAAACCGCCACCTACACCGTGCTGCTGGTTGGCGCGGATGTGTTCCTGGAGCATCCCACCTTCTGCGGCTGCCCCATGCCGGAGGACCTGAAGCAGAAGCGCCAGGCGTATCTGGTCAGCGACTACTCCAGTCAGGAGTGTATGCTGGAAGCCCTGACCAAAACCAGACAATTCCTGGAGCCCACGGAGTACGTAACCATTCTTCAGGGCAAATAAAGCCCGAAAAATCCAGTCGGAAGGGAGGCGGCTGCTATCAAAAAACGAATCATCGCCTTGGTTCTTGTCTTTCTGCTGATGGCGGGAATCGCCCTGGGCGGCGTATACTTCTTTGACTTTGTCTCCCGGACCATTTACGAGGAAAGCGTCGCCCACCTGACGGAGATATTCCATCAGGCCAATCAGACCCTGTACAATATGGTTTCCGTCAACTGGAGCCGTATGCGGATGTGGGCGCCCTATTTGAAAGAGGCGAAAAATGACGGAGAAATTGTGGCCTATGTGAATCAGGCCAGAGAAGAAAGCAACTTCACCGATTTCTGTTTTATCTCCCGGGACGGAAAATACATCACCATATCCGGAGAGGAAGGCTATCTGAATCTGGGGCGGCAGCTTTCCGCGCTGATTCTGGAAAGGCAGCCTGTGGTAGTAAACTCCGTCGTGCCGGACAGACCGGAAATCATGGTCTTTGCCATTCCCGCCGCCCGGAACACCTTCCGGGGCTTTTCCTACGAAGCCATTGCCATTACCTTCAACAACTCCGACATGGTGGAGGCCCTGAAGATTTCCGCCTTTGGCGGCAAGGCCAGCACCTTCGCCGTTCTCCCCGATGGCCGGGTGGTTGTGGATAACGGCAGCGAGGATATGGATAGCGTCCACAATGTCCTGGCTATGCTGGAAAAATCCAGGGACTTTTCCAGAGGGGACCGGGACGCGCTGCAGAAGAGTTTCCTGGAGGGCGGCTCCGGCAGCATGGAAGTGGAGCTGGAGGGCAGGCGCTACTATCTGGTTTACGCACCGGCGAACTTTCAAAACTGGACCGTTGTCGGTATCGCCCCCGCGGATGTGGTCAACGCCAACATGAACAAGCTTCAGTCCGCCACCATGCTGGTTGTGGGCGGCATTGTGATTCTGCTGGCCGTAACCATTCTGGTCTTCGTCGTCCTTCAGAACCGGCAGAAGCTGAAGCAGAAGAATAATGAGCTGCTGGCCCGTGACGAGCTTTTCTCCAAGCTGTCTGTCAACGTGGATGATGTATTCCTGATGGCGGACTCGAAGGACCTGCGGGTGGAATATGTAAGCCCCAATATTGAGAAGCTGACCGGCATCCCGGAGGAGCGGGTGCTTCAGGATATTCACGAGATCGAGCACTTGATCCGGCCGGAAGATTCGGTGCACATTCTGGATGAACTGGCCGCCATTCAGCCCGGGCAGCAGCGGGAATGGGACCGGGAGTGTACCCATCAGCAAACCGGAAAGGAGCTGTGGTTCCGGGTAGTGGTCTTCTGCACCGACATTCAGGGTGAGAAAAAGTACATTCTGGATCTGTCCGACCGGACCAAGGACAAAAAGATCAACCAGAAGCTGGAGGATGCCGTCCGCACCGCCCAGAACGCCAACCGGGCAAAGACCACCTTCCTGAATAATATGTCCCACGACATCCGAACGCCTATGAACGCCATCATCGGCTTTACCAACATCGCCATGAAGCAGGAGCCGAAGCCTGAGGTAAGGACCTATCTGGAAAAGATTCAGGAAAGCTCCGACCATCTGCTGACCCTCATCAATGATGTACTGGACATCAGCCGGATCGAAAGCGGAAAAGTCAGCTTTGTGCCCGTTCCTGTGGATATCACGGAGCTGGCGGAAACCGCGGTAAATATCACCCACGGCTTCCTCTCCAATCGGAACATTTCCTTCCATACAAGCCTGGCCACGCCGGAAACCCCCTTCGTCCTTGCCGATGCCGTCCATATCCGGGAAGTGCTGGTGAACATTCTCGGCAACGCGGTGAAGTTTACCGGGGACGGAGGCACCATCACCTTTGAAACCAGCTACGATCCGGGTTCGGATGCTCAGCACATGACGGTGCGTTACCGGGTGGCAGACACCGGCGTCGGCATGAGCGAAGAGTTCATGGCCCATATTTTCGATGAGTTCACCCAGGAGGAATCCAGCGCCAGAACCCACTACAAGGGCTCGGGACTGGGCATGGCCATCTCCAAAAAGTATGTGGATATGATGGGCGGCAGAATCTTTGTGGAAAGCGAAAAGGGCAAGGGCTCCGTCTTTACGGTGGAGCTGCCTCTGGAGCTCACGGAAGACAGCAGGCTTCAAAAGCAGAACCATTCCGACGCCGACAAGGACCTGACAGGTGTGAACATTCTCCTTGCGGAGGATAACGACCTGAACGCGGAAATCGCCATGGTCCAGCTGGACGAGCTGGGAATCCGGACCACCAGAGCGGTGGACGGCAGGGATGTCCTCCGGATTTTCACGGAGAACCCGCCGGGGACCTTCGATATGATTTTCATGGACATTATGATGCCCGAAATGAACGGCTATGAAGCCACCGGGGCCATCCGGAGTATGGAAGACCGGCCGGACGGGCAGGAGATTCCCATCATCGCCATGACCGCCAACGCTTTCGCGGAGGATGTGCAGGCCTCCATGGACGCGGGGATGAGCGGTCATCTGTCCAAGCCCATTGTTCTGGACGAGGTAATCAAGGCCATTGCCCGGAATTTGCGCTGAAACAAGGTACAG
>CAMEIK010000122.1 GCA_945918315.1 uncultured Clostridia bacterium | reverse complement strand
CGTTTCCTCTATTATACCAGAAACGGGGGTATTTTGGAAGTTTTTTGACAAGCTGAGCGGCTTCACCGAATTGACAATTGTCGATTCGGTGAAGCCGCTCATTTTCCGTTTCTCCGTTTGCCGCGGGGTTTATCCGATATCTTTCCGCCGATACAGGAGGAACCCTGCGGCGATTCCCAGGAGGGTAAAGACGGCTCCGGCGGCCAGGTACTTTCCGCAGAGGGCGCCGTCCGTCAGAATCTGGGCCCCATCGGTATAGCCGTAGGGGGTAATGTATTTCAAAAATGCGGTTTCCTCCATCAGGTTTGCCACGATGTTCAGGAAATAGAACATGGCCCCGAGGCCCAGTCCCAACCCCGCGCCTCCGGTGCGCAGAAACGCGGAGATTCCGAAGAGAATGGAAGCGGTTTCCACCTGCATGAGAAAGTAGGCGGTGAACAGGAGAAGCAGGGACTTGATCGGCGGCTTCTCCCCGATGATGACAACGCAGACGGCGGTGATGGCGATATTGACGAGATTCAGAATGGCGATCTGGGCCAGCACAGCCAGCAGCTTCTGGGCAACAACGCTTCCGCGGGAGACGGGATGGGCCAGCAGAAACTCAGCGGTATGGCCGCTTTCCTCCTTGGCAAGGGCCTGAATGCCGATGAGGGCCGCGTAAAAGCCTCCGCCCAGACCCAGCACATTGCCGCACTCCACGGAAAAGAAGCCCGGGAAGGAGCCAAAGTTGATTTTATCCATCCCGAAGGCCCGGGAGAAGCCGCCCATCTGGGCGAACATTTCGCCGACCTGGTCCATCTGGGATTTCATGCTGGGGTAAATCAGGATGCACATTCCCAGCATCATGCCAATGGAAAGGGCCCAGATTGCCAGTGCCACTCTGCCCTGGCGAAGCTCGTGACGAAAAACGGTCATACCTGTCCCTCCTTGCTGTAATAGTGCAGGAATATTTCCTCCAGATCCGGTTCGGCGATGGACACATCCGCAACGGGCAGAGAAGCGAGGCAGGAAAGCAGCTGCCCTGGCGCTCCGCTGTACAGAAAGCTGACGGTGTTCCCCTCCGCCTTTACACTGCGGACTCCGGGAAGCTCCGGTGCCCGGTCGATTCCCTGGAGAGTGACACGCTTGACACCGGTATGTCCCAGCTCTGCCACACTGCCCATGGTCAGAAGCTTTCCCTCCCGGATAATGGCGGCGTGGGTGCAGTAGCGCTGCACCTCCGACAGCACATGGCTGGAAAGGAAAACCGAAGCGCCCTCTTTGTTCCGCTCCTGAAGCAGGCGGTAGAATTCCCGCTGGATGAGGGGGTCCAGACCGCTGGTGGGTTCGTCCAAAATGTAGAGCCTGGGCTTGTGCTGCAGCGCACAGACGATGCCCGCTTTCTTCCGGTTGCCCAGGGAGAGCTGGTCAATTTTCCGGTCCGGGTCCAGGTCCAGGGCCTGGCACAGTCTTTCCGCTTCCTCCCGGCAGTCCATCTTCCGAAGATCGGCGGAAAATTTCAGCAGCTCCCGCACCCGCATTCCGTTATAAAATGCGGTCTCCGAGGGAAGATACCCGATCTGCCGGAGAATGCCGATGGGATCTTCCCGGACTTCCTTTCCGAAGATCCGGACCGACCCTCCCGTGGGGGCGATCAGTCCCAGGCACAGGCGGATGGTGGTGCTTTTTCCCGCGCCGTTGGGCCCGATGAAGCCGAAGAAATCCCCCTCCGGGACTGTGAGGGTCACGTTGTCAATTCCCCGGTGCTTCCCGTACCGCTTTGTCAGATTCTCCGTCTGAATGGCATTCATGGCGTACATCCTTTCTTGCATAGATTTCTTTCCAGAATTTCATCAGTCTGCGGAAGTCCGCCTCCATTTTGGCGGCATCCGGCACCCCCTGCTGTAAGCTTTCCCACAGATACCCCACGGAAGCCCAGTACATCTCCCGGTACATCATGGCCAGATCCAGTCCGGGCACAAAGTCATCGGGGTTCAGCTTCGAAAGGGCATTCAGCGCTTTTTTGTCAAAGGCGGACCGGTAGCTTTCCTGGATCTTCTGATGGACGGCGGGGTCCTTTTCGTAAAAGGCCTTGATGGTAAAGGCTGCCATGTGGGGGTAGCGGGCCATGATCTGAAACTTGGCCTGCATGCCCCGCTCCATCATTTCAAACAGGTCCGTGGGCTCGTAGCATTTGTGAGCGGTCAGATATTGGACCGTGATTTCTGCTGCCCGGTCCCACAGAAACAGGTACAGCTCCTGCTTGTTGCGGAAGTAGTGAAACAGCAGGGACTTGCTGATCCCGGCTTCCTCAGCGATTTCGCTCATGGGGCTTTTCTTGTAGCTGTTTTCGGAGAAAACCCGGAATCCCGCGTTCAGGATTCGCTGCTGTTTTTCCTGGGGGAGGGAAAAGAATTTTTCGTTCATGGCACACCTCGTTGACCGTATCGGTCAATTCCTATTATAATCCGTTGACCGTTTTTGGGAAGACCCTTTTTTCTTTTTTTGCGGCTGCAATTCAGCCGCGCCGGGGAATATCAGAGCAAGGACAATTTCGCGCAAACCCCGCAGGGGGCGGCCGCCCCGCCGGGCAGTGCCCGGGCCCAGGTCGTAACGAACGTGGTCAGGAATCGTTCTGCCTTAGGGTACCGCTCGGTATCGTTCCATCTTGTAGGGGCTGGCCTCCCGGACGGCCCGGCGGCAGCAAGGGCAAATCTCCCCAAAGGGTTGGGTGAAGCGGTAACCGGGCTGCTGTGCAAAGGGACAGGAGGCCAGCCTCTGCCGGAAACGATTGTTTCCGTAATGCGCTCTGCTATGACAAAACGATACCCTTCTGGGAAAAAAGCAGAGGACAAAATGCAAAACCAGGAAGAATATGCCCGCAGGTCAGAAACAGATGTATGGGTATTATAGACACATTCCCCCAAAAACCGGAAAACAGCGCCGGGGTGCTCTGTATGAATATCCAAAATTCTGCAGGATTCTACCGGGACACTTGCAAAACCGGAAGGGCTATGGTATAGTGAACCCATATTTTTCCGGAAAGAGGGGAACGATTATGGAGGAATTCCTGAAAACTGTCGAAAAGGTCAACGGCGCGGTGAACGGCTTTGTCTGGGGCCTGCCCATGCTGATTCTGCTGGTGGGTACGGGCATTGTCATGACCTTGCTGACCAAGGGTTTCCAGGTGAGCCATTTTGCCCACTGGATGAAGAGCACCATTGGCGGCATTTTCACGGATAAGCATATCACGGCCCATACGAAAAAGGGAGATCGTTCCATCAGCCAGTTCCAGAGCCTGTGTACGGCCCTGGCTGCCACCATCGGCACCGGTAATATTGCCGGTGTGGCCACGGCCATTGCCTCCGGCGGCCCCGGCGCCATCTTCTGGATGTGGATTGTGGCCATCTTCGGCATGATGACGAACTACTCCGAAAATGTTCTGGGCATCTTCTACCGCCGGAAAAACGAGAACGGTGAGTGGAGCGGCGGCGCCATGTACTACCTCCGGGACGGCCTGGGCAGCTACCGGTTCTGCAAGAAGCTGGGAGCGGTTCTTGCGGTTCTCTTCGGCGTGTTCTGTGTCCTTGCCAGCTTCGGCATCGGCAATATGAGCCAGATCAATTCCATTGCCGTAAATATGGACAATGTCTTCCATATTCCCAACTGGGTGACCGGTGTGCTGCTGATGATCCTGGCGGCGCTGGTCATTGTGGGCGGCCTGAAGCGGATTGCCTCCGTGACGGAAAAGCTGGTGCCCTTTATGGCCATTGCCTATGTTATCGGCGCCCTTATCGTGGTGTTTCTCAACGCCGGAAATATCGGCCCCGCCTTTGTCTCGATTTTCAAGGGCGCATTTGCCATGAAGGCCGTAGGCGGCGGTATTGTGGGCAGCGGCGTGAAGCTGGCGGTGACCTGGGGCATGAAGCGGGGCGTGTTCTCCAACGAGGCGGGCCTTGGCTCCAGTGTCATGGTCCATTCCAGCTCCAATGTCCGGGAGCCTGTCATGCAGGGTATGTGGGGCATCTTTGAGGTGTTTGCCGATACGCTGGTGGTCTGCACCCTGACGGCCATGGCGGTGCTGACCAGCGACCTTGTGGATCTGAATACCGGCGCCATGCTGACGGCTACGGAGAAGACCGCCATGGTGGCGGAGGCCTTCGGCAAAACCTTTGGCAGCTTCGGCCAGGCCTTCATCGCGGTGGCAATCCTGCTGTTCGCCTTCTCCACGGTCCTGGGCTGGAGCCACTACGGCACCAAGGCCTTCGAGTTCCTGTTCGGAACCAAGGCGACCATGGGCTACAAGGTGGTCTTCGTGGTATTCATTGTGGTGGGTGCGACCATGGAGCTGGACCTTGCCTGGGACCTCAGCGACACCTTCAACGGCCTTATGGCAATCCCCAACCTGATTGGCGTACTGAGCCTCAGCGGTGTTGTGCTGAAGATTACAAGAAACTATGTGGCCCGGAAGCTGAAGAAGCAGGACATCGTCCCCATGTATTCCGTCTTCCCGGAATACCAGAAGGAAGCCGAGGAAGCGGAAAAGGCCAAGGCCTGATGCCC
>CAMEIK010000121.1 GCA_945918315.1 uncultured Clostridia bacterium | reverse complement strand
C
The DNA here is from genome assembly GCA_945918315.1 of uncultured Clostridia bacterium. Lineage (GTDB taxonomy): Bacteria > Bacillota > Clostridia > Oscillospirales > Oscillospiraceae > Faecousia. The sequence goes on along the minus strand of CAMEIK010000121.1, from coordinate 4,545 downwards.
AACAAATCCCCCGTCGGGACTGTCCGCTGTCAACCGGTTTCCCCATCCCGGGCAGAGCGCAGGAGGGCGGGTTTCCGGGTGGTCACGTTGACAATATGGGCCTGAAACAAGCGTTTTGCCGTTTCTTCGTCACCCACGGTCCAGGCGGAGATTCCGATGTCTCTGTCCCGGAAGAAGCGGAGGAAGCGGTCCGTACACAGCCCATAGGGAATGTTGATGACACGAACGCCGAATTCGGCGCATTGCTCCGCGATGCTTTGCAGGTCATCCTCCCCGGGTTCCTGCCCCCTGTCAAACCGCTTCAGGATGTGGGAGGCAAAGGGGGCCAGATTGAAAAGGGTCCTGTCCCGGATCTCCGGGTTTTCCTTCACCAGATAGGGATTGACACTGCCGGACAGCAGGAGGCGGTTTTCAATACCGTACTCCTTTGCCAGGGCAAGGACCCCCAGCTCCATATCCGCTTCCTTGAGGTCGCAGTTGATTTTCATATGGCTGCTCCGGAGCAGGGAAAAGACCTCCCGAAGGGTGGGGCAGGCACCGGCGGCGGTATCATGGCTCAGGAAGAAGCTGCCGTCACCGCGGCGGCGGACATCCACCTCCAGGGCTTCCACGCCGCAGCCAAGGGCGTAGTTCACAAATTCCATGGAGTTATCCGGTGTCCCGTCGGAACCGGAATGGGCGGTAATCATGGTCTTCATAGCATATCTCCTCTGTCAAAGTTTGTGAAAGACAGGCTTTCTGTCTGCAAAGGTACAGACATAGCCGAAAATGTCTTTCAGTAGGGAAAGGGCTTCGGGAATCTGACGGCCCACACGGTCCGGGGTATGGGCGTCGGAGCCTACGGTGACGATTTCGCCGCCCAGCTCCCGGAAACGCCGCAGGTACTCCGCCCCGGGGAAGAAATCCCCGATTCTGTCCAGGCCGCTGGTGTTGATCTCCATGCCCTTGCCCTTCCGGACCAGGGTGCGCAGAATCTCCTCCACAATATCCCGATAATCCTCCAGGGGGATGATCCGGGGCGCGGGGTTGCTGGGAGACTTGGAAACATAGGTCAGATGCCCCAGGACATCGAAGCCGTCGTGGACGGTGACACATTCCAGCATGGTTTCAAAGTATCGCCGCTCTGCCTCCCGGGGGGTCTTGTCCAGCCAGAACTCCGGGAAATAGATGTCCAGCTCGTCCACATGGTGAATGGAGCCGATGACAAAGTCATAGGGGAAGGCGGCCAGATCCCGGGCAGCCTCCTGCCTGTTCCAGGGGGTCAGCCCCAGCTCAATTCCGTGGCGGATGGTGAGTCCCGGCAGGGAAACATCCCGGTAGGCATCCCGGTACTCCCCGGGGGAAAAGGAGATTTCCCCGTGGGGGATCTTTTGGGAGTAGTCCATGTGGTCCGTAAAGCAGATCTCCCGCAGGCCTGCCGCCTTGGCGGCAAGGGCCATTTGGGCAGGCGCAAACTCCGCATCATAGGAAACCCGGCTGTGCATGTGATAATCAAACATGCCCGATTACCTCCGGATCCGCAGGGTGACGATTTCGAAGTTCTTAACCGGCAGGGTCACGGTGTTACCCGCCACTTTCAGACAGGACGAGTCGATGGGATTTTCCATCAGGTCGCAAAGCTCCACTTTGGAGAAGGGGATGCCGATGGTGACGGTGGCCCTGCTCCGGCGGTCAAAGGCATCGTACAGGCGCACAATGATGTCGCCACCGTCCTCCGCCTGCTTCACGGTCTCCACAATGACACCGGGCTGATCGCAGCTTATCAGGCTGAATTCCGCCGGCAGGTCGCCGCCGCCCCGGACAGGCAGGGCGGTCATGGGCTGGTTCAGGGCGTAGGCCTCCCGGATGGTGCCCGCCTCCCGGAAATCTCCCACATGGGGGTACAGGGAATAGGTGAACACGTGCTCTCCCTGATCCGCCTCCGGGTTGGGGTAGGTGGCGCCCTTCAGCAGGGAAAGGGTCAGGGTGCTGCCCTGGGCGCTGTGGCCGTACTTGCAGTCGTTGAGCAGGGAGACGCCGTAGCCGTTTTCTCCGATGTCCGCCCACTTCTGGGCGCAGACCTCGAATTTCGCGGCGTCCCAGCTGGTGTTGGCGTGGGTGGGACGGCTGACATGGCCGAACTGGATTTCATAGGTGGCCTGGTTGGCGTGAAGGTCCAGGGGGAACACAGCCTTGAGCAGCTGGTGGCGCTGATGCCAGTCCACCCGGGTTTCAAAGTCGATCCGGGAAGACTTGTCGGCCAGATAGATGGTCTGGGTGATGGTGGAATCCTGGTAGGACTTGACCAGGCGGATGCCCTTCCTGCCGCCGTCCTCCACAACCTGGGAGGAAAGCAGACAATCCACGGTCCACAGCTTGTCCTTATAATACCGGCTCAGCTCCCAGGCGTCATAATCCCGGGGGAAGTCCTCGTATACCCGCAGCTCGTTGATCCGGCAGCCGGGGAGGCACAGCTCCCGGTCCGCCCGCTTGTCAAACAGGGAACAGATGGCCCCGGTTTCGTCAAGCGCCAGCCGCAGGCAGTCGTTTTCCAGATGGCGGCTGTCCGCCCGCACGTGGCAGGAGGGGGCGTTCTTCGGGATGACCTTCCAGCCCATGGCGGGAACATTTTCCGCCAGGTATACCCCGTCTTCGCAGGTTACCCGTCCGCTGCGGGCAAAGCCCAGAGGGTTATAGACCAGAATGCCATCCCCCGAAATCCGGGAAGCCAGGGTGGTAAGGGCGCCGGAGGCAATGTGGGCGGTATCTCCCAGAACCTGGGCATATTGCCGGTCGGAAACCTGGTAGACCTCATAAATGGAGGAGCCGGGGATAATATCGTGGAACTGATTGAGAAGCACTGTCTGCCAGTTGTCATGGAGGGCCTGTTTGGGATATTCGGTCCCCACCAGGGCGTTGCTGATCACGGACAGGGTTTCCGCCTTCTGCAGCAGCAGCTCGGATTTGCGGTTATTGCGCTTGTTTTTGGCGATGGAGGTATAGGTGCCCCGGTGGAATTCCAGGTACAGCTCACCCACCCACCTGGGCATCCGGCCGGAAACCGCCGCCCGGGCGGTTACGTCGTGATACAGGCTGTCCATGAATTCACCGGCGGTGCTCATTTTCGTTCTGGGCAGCCCCGGCAGGCCCTGGGAGGTACGCCGCAGCACTTCCAGCATGTGGCGGGTAGGCCCGCCGCCGCCGTCGCCGAAGCCAAAGGTAATCAGGGTTTTGTCGGAGTATTCCTTCTGCTGAAACCGCTCCCAGGTACCCTTGACCATGGTAGGCTCGGTGGAGCAGACATAGGTGGTGGTTTTGTCGTCCTCACCGGGTTTGGGGAGGTTCCGGGCGGTACCGAAATGGGTGAAAATTTCGGTGCCGTCGATGCCCTCCCACATAAAGGCGTCGCAGGGCATCTTATTGAACTCATTCCAGCCGATTTTGGTGGTAAAGAACCGGTCCACGCCGGACTTTTGCAGGATCTGGGGCAGGGCGGCGCTGTAACCAAACACATCCGGAAGCCAGAGAATGTGGCTGTCTACGCCGAATTCCTCTTTCATAAAGCGTTTCCCGTGGACCACCTGACGGACGAGGCTTTCCCCGGAGGTCAGATTGCAGTCGGCCTCCAGCCACATGGCGCCTTCCACCTCCCAGCGGCCCTGACGGACCCGCTCCCGGATCTGGCTGTACAGCGCAGGGGCGTTCTTTTTGATGTATGCATACAGCTGGGGCTGGGAGGACATAAAGATATATTCCGGATACTGCTCCATCAGCCGCAGCACCGTGGAAAAGCTCCGCTGGGCCTTTTCCTCGGTCTGGGCCAGGGTCCACAGCCAGGCTACGTCAATGTGGGTATGACCCACAGTGTAAACCGTGGGAGCGTGCCCGCCGCAGACCTTGCCGTAGAATTCCGTTTTGAGGTATTCCCGGGCGGCCTTTACGCTGGTAAGGAAGGCGTCGCTGCCGGGCTTGCGCAGATCCACCAGTCCCACGGCGGCTTCCAGATGCCGAAGAATCGTCCAATAATCGGCGCAGCCCGGTTCCATGCAGGTTGTGGCGTCCAGGGGCACCTTCAGGTCGTAGTAAAGGCCCTCCACTTCTTCGTCGATCCACTGCAAGGCAGCGTCAAACCGGGCATCAATCTGCCTGAGCAGGCTTGTATACATATAGACCTGCAGGTCGTATTCCTTGCCGGCCTCCAGCTTCACCAGCTGGTGGTTAATATCAACGCCCTGGGTCAGCTCACCGTTCAGGTAGACGATACCCTGGGGATTGACACTGTCCCAGTTTCCCTCATAGCCGGTGGACAGATGGAAAAACAGGCTTTTTCCCGGCTGGGGAGCGGGAGCGGTGAAGTGCTTGCGGAACCAGTAGTGGGCGTCATGGCCGCGGAAGGTGGCATGGGTGTCCCATGCTTTCCACCCGTCCTTGGGGGGCATGCCGCATTCGGCCTTGTAACCGGCGGGGATGTACTCGAAGCCGTCCAGCACCCCGGCGGTGGTACGGCGCAGGGCATCCAGCTGTTCACAGATCACACGGATTTTATCCTGTTGATAGTCCATAGCG
>CAMEIK010000120.1 GCA_945918315.1 uncultured Clostridia bacterium | reverse complement strand
CACTGGCTCGGAATGACAGCTTTTTTGTTGTGCAGTTTTCCTTAGTGAGACAGTCCCATTTTATTTTCCTGCGTTTTCCCGCCGCTGCATTTCCAGCGCCAGACGCACTGCCGCTTCCACGGCGGCGGCACGGACCTGCTCACGATGACCGGGAAAATGGTACTCCCGGGACAGGGTCCTTTCTTCATCGCTGTACCCGATGAAAACCGTGCCTACGGGATTGCCGAAATTGTCCCCTCCCGGGCCCGCAAGACCGGTGACCGAGACCGCGATATCCGCTTCCAACGCCTGCCGGGCACCCTTTGCCATGGCTTCCGCCACAGGACCGGACACCGCTCCCACCGTATCAAGAAGCTTCCCGTCCACATGGAGAAAATGCTCCTTGACCCAGTTGGTGTAGCTGATAATTCCGCCCTTGTATACCTCGGAGCTGCCCGGGACCGCGGTCAGCGCCGCGCCGATGCCACCGCCGGTACAGCTCTCCGCGGTGACCAGGGTCTTTCCCGTCAGGGCGGAAAGAAGCTCAGAGCAAAGCGCCGTCATGATAGGCCACCTTTACCTTTTCTGTCCCGGCAATGGCCCGGGCAATCAGAGCTTCCCGGTCCAGTGGTTCCTCTGCGTGGAGCACGCCGCCCAGGGAGGGCTTGGTCTTGGGGTGCTTGGGGGTAAAGACCGTGCAGCAGTCCTCATAGGGAAGGATGGAGGTTTCCATGGTGCCGATTTTCCGGGCTATGGTAATGATCTCTTCCTTATCCATTCCCACAAGCGGCATAAAGACGGGGATATCCACCACGGCGCCGGTCACCGTCATGGCTTCCATGGTCTGAGACGCCACCTGGCCCAGATTCTCGCCGGTAATCAGACAGCCGCAGCCATCCTCCTTGGCGATACGCTGGGCAATGTCCATCATAAACCGGCGCATGACCAAGGTAAAGTATTCCTCCGGACAGTTATCCCGGATGGCTTCCTGAATCTCCGTAAAGGGCACCACATTCACCGTCATCCTGCCGCTGAACCGGGTGACCAGCCGGGCAAGCTCCAAAACCTTGTCCTTTGCCAGCTGGGAGGTATAGGGATAGGAGAAGAAATGGACGCACTCGATCTCCAGTCCCCGTTTGGCCATCATATAGGCAGCCACAGGAGAATCAATGCCGCCGGAAAGCAGACACATTCCTCTGCCGCCCACACCGGTGGGCAGGCCGCCGGCGCCGGGCTCCGCCGGGCCGTGGACATAGGCCGAGAAATCCCGGACCTCCACATATACCGTATAGGCAGGATGGTGCACATCCACCTGGCAATTGGGATGTGCTTCGGCGATCCGTCCGCCGATTTCCTGGGAAATCTGGATGGAGGTCAGGGGGAACTGCTTGTCCGAACGCTTGGACTCCACCTTAAAAGAAGCTGCCATGTCCAGATCCTCCCCCAGGTACGCTTCCACCGCCTCGAAAATGGCATCCATGTTCTTCTCGCAGGGACGGCAGCGGCACAGGCTCACCACACCGAAAATGGACTTACAAGCCTCCCAGGCTCCGTCCACATCGGCACAGTCATCCTTGGGCTCCACATACACCGTGGACTGGAGGATATACACATTGAAATTGCCATAGGGCTTCATCCGCCGCCGGACATTTCCCCGGAGACGGTTTTCAAACTGGTGCTTATTGCCGCCCTTCAGGACAATCTCGCCAAGCTTCATCAAAAAAATCTCGTTCATATCTTCTGCTCCTTACAGGTCGCCGGACAGCCGCGCAATCGATTTTTGTGCGTCAAAACCCTCCGGATACCGTTTTTTCAGTTTCTCAAGATTCCCCCGGAATATAGATTCCAGAGGAATCTCCAGTGCCGTAGCTGCCTCGGCAAGATACCAGGCAACATCTCCCAGCTCTTGCGCCAGCCGCTTTTTGTCCAGTTCATGTCCCTGGGCCAGCCACTTTTTCACAAGATCGATGGCCTCTCCGGACTCCCCGCACAGGCCCATCACGCTGTTGATAAGGACCTCTTTCCTGCAAAGGGCCGGATTCAGTGTGGACATGGCAAGCTGCTGGTATTCATTTACCGTCATGCAAACACTCCTTTTACCGGTTCCCCAGCCTGACCGCCCGGTACTGGATCGCTTCCGCCAGGTGCATAGGTTCAATATCCCGGCTGCCGTCCAGGTCCGCAATGGTTCTGGCAACCTTTAGAATCCTGTCGTAGCTTCTGGCGGTCAGGCCCATAGCGTCAAAGGCCTGGCGCATGAGCTCCGCGCTTTCGTTGGACAACGCGCAGAAGGCCCGCAGCTCCTCCGGACCCATCCGGGCATTGCACATTCCGCTTTTTACGCCGTACCGGCTGTTCTGGATTTGCCGGGCGGCATTCACCCGCTCCTTGATCTTCGCCGACGGCTCCGCCTCCGCCCGGGTACGGAGCTCGTCAAAGTGAACCGCGCTGACCTCCACCATAATATCGATTCTGTCCAGCATAGGGCCGGAGATCCGGCTCTGGTAGCTTTCCACCGACTGCTCGCTGCACCGGCACCGTCCGCTGGGATCACCGTGCCAGCCGCATTTGCAGGGATTCATGGCGCAGACCATCATAAATTCCGCGGGATAGGTCACGGAGCCGCTGGCCCGGGAAATGGTCACGACCCCGTCCTCCAAAGGCTGGCGCATCAGATCCAGCGAGTCCTTTCGAAATTCCGGCAGCTCGTCAAGAAACAGCACTCCCTTGTGGGCCATGGAGATTTCCCCCGGCTTGGGGTTGCTCCCACCGCCCACCAGTCCGGCATTGGACACGGTATGGTGGGGTCCCCGGAAGGGCCGCCGGGTCACCAGGGGCTCCTTTGCCGTGAGAAGCCCCATGACGGAATAGATCTGGCTGACCTCCAGGGACTCCTCCCAGGTCATATCCGGCAGGATGGAGGGAAGCCGTTTGCTGAGCATACTCTTTCCGGAGCCGGGAGGGCCAATAAGCAGAATATTGTGGCTGCCGGCGGCGGCAACCTCCAGGGCCCGCTTCACATTTTCCTGTCCAAGCACATCCTTGAAGTCAGGGCCCGGGTCCCCGCTTCCCGCCGGGACCCAAACAGGCTCCTCAGGCAGCTCGATTTCCCCGTTCAGTCCCCGGACCAGCTCCTCCACCGTATGGACGGGGATAATCACCGGCCCCCGGGCCAGAGTGGCCTCGGCGGCATTCTGTGCCGGAACAAAGAGCCTTTTCACACCCTCCTGCTTTGCGGCCAGGGCCATGGGAAGAACACCGGAAACACCCCGAAGCTTTCCGTCCAGACTGACCTCACCCAGGAACGCGTCCCCCGGTGCCGGCTTCCTTACCTCCCCGGAGGCCGCGAGAATACTCAAAAGAATGGGAAGATCATAATGGGTGCCCGCTTTTTTCTGACTGGCGGGGGCCAGATTCACGGTGATCCGGCTCACGGGAAAACGCAGTCCGCTGCTCTTCACCGCGGCACGGACCCGTTCCCTTGCCTCCTTCACCGCCGCGTCCGGAAGGCCTACAATGTCAAAGCCCGGAAGGCCATTGGAAATAAAACACTCCGCCATCACGCCGTTTCCGCGGATACCGGTAATGCCCAGAGTGCGGACGCTGCAAACCATGGCTCTCTCCCCTTTTGCCTGTCCCAATTTTTTGCCCCGTGTATGTTACTCCGGCGGCAATCACTTATTAGAATATCGCATTTGCCCGAAAAAGGCAATCTTTATTTTCACAAAGGGCCAGGGGTTCCCTGTCTGACAACAAATTCCACTGAAATAATCCCAAAGGTGAAAATCTTCGGCTTTACAAACCCGACAAAAAGTGCTATGATAGAAAAGACAAAAATTGAATCCTTTAGGAGGTAATTCGTTTTGGCAAGAAAATTCAAAACCATGGACGGCAACACCGCTGCCGCTCACGTCAGTTATGCCTTTACCGAGGTTGCTGGCATCTACCCCATCACCCCGTCCAGCCCCATGGCTGACAACGTGGACCAGTGGGCCGCTGCCGGCCGGAAAAACATCTTCGGCAATACCGTAAAGGTCGTCGAGATGCAGTCCGAGGCTGGCGCTGCCGGTACCGTTCACGGCTCTCTGGCCGCCGGTGCCCTCACCACCACCTACACCGCGTCCCAGGGCCTGCTGCTGATGATCCCCAACATGTACAAGATCGCCGGCGAGCTGCTGCCCTGCGTGTTCCACGTCTCCGCCCGTACCGTGGCGGCTCAGGCGCTGAACATCTTCGGTGACCACTCCGACGTGTACGCCTGCCGTCAGACCGGTTTCGCCATGCTCTGCGAAACCAACGTGCAGGAGGTCATGGACCTGGGTGCCGTGGCCCATCTGGCCGCCATTGAAGGCCGCGTGCCCTTCATCAACTTCTTCGACGGCTTCCGTACCTCCCATGAGATCCAGAAGATCGCCATCTGGGACTACGAGGACCTGAAGGAAATGGTCAACATGGATGCCGTGGACGCCTTCCGGAAGCACTCCCTGAACCCCGAGCGGCCCTCCATGCGTGGCAGCCACGAGAACGACGACATCTTCTTCCAGCACCGTGAGGCCTGCAACAAGTACTAC
>CAMEIK010000119.1 GCA_945918315.1 uncultured Clostridia bacterium | reverse complement strand
CAAATTCCAATTTGCCGGACAGCACACCGGAAACTCACCCTTGCGAAGCCGGGAAAAAGCGCTTATAATGAAACCGTACAGCACTGAGCCCGTCCCGCTTTTTACCATCAACTGCAAGGAGAGATACATATGACCATCGGCCAAGTGATCCATGGCTTCCGGCTGGTTTCCGTTACCAATCTGGATGCCATCGGCGCAAACGTACATCTGTTCCGCCATGAAAAAACCGGTGCCCAACTCCTTTGGACCGATCGTGCCGACGAAAACAAAACCTTTGCCGTTTGGTTTCGTACCGTCCCGGAGGATGACACCGGCGTTTTTCATATTCTGGAACACTCCGTCCTCTGCGGGTCGGACCGGTATCCTGTCCGGGAGCCTTTTGTGGAGCTGCTGAAAAGCTCCATGAACACCTTCCTCAATGCCATGACCTTTCCTGACAAAACCGTGTACCCGGTTTCCAGCCGGAATGATCAGGACTTCCGGAACCTGATGGGGGTCTATCTGGACGCGGTGTTCTGCCCGGCAATCTACAAGAATCAGAACATCTTCCTCCAGGAGGGCTGGCACTACGAACTGGACGAAGAAACCGGCGCCCCGAAATATGTAGGTGTCGTCTACGGGGAAATGAAGGGCGCCATGTCCGACGTGGACGAGATAATCGACCAGAATATCCTGCGCCTGCTGTTCCCGGACACCTGCTACGGCTTCAATTCCGGCGGCGACCCGGAGAAGATTCCGGAGCTGACCTACGAACAGTTTCTGGAGAGTCACCGCAGGTTCTATCACCCCTCCAATGCCAGCTTCTTCCTGGACGGAAGCGTGAAGCTGGAGACGGCCCTTTCCGACATTGCAAGCTACCTTGCCCCTCATGCCTATCGGGAACCGGACTTTGCCATTACCCCCCAGAAGCCCCTGCCCTTCCGGGAGGAAACCCTCCGCTACGCCGCCGCTCCCGGCTCCGACGGGGACGACCAGGCCTACTTTGCCATGGGCCGTATCCTCGGCACCTGGCAGGATGCCGAGCTGTGTATGGCGGCCCAGGTCCTTCAGGACTACCTCACCGGCTCCAACCACGCCCCCCTGACCCGGGCCGTGCTGGAACAGGGTCTTGGACAGGACGTGCGCCTGGGTGTGCAGTCCGAGCGGCTGCAAAGCATTGTGGCGCTTCAGGTCCGCAACACCTCCGAAGACAAGCTGCCCGGTATGCGCTCTGCCCTCCGGTCGATTCTGGAAGCCATTCTGGAAAAGGGCCTGGATCGGGAGGAGCTCACCGCCTCCCTCAACCGCCTGGAGTTCCGGAGCCGGGAACGCAGAGAGCCCTTCGGCCTGTATCTGGCTCTGAACGCCGCCGGGTCCTGGCTCTACGGTGGGGACCCCACGCTGTATATGGAGCCCGGAAAGATTTTCGATGGTCTGCGGGCAAAGCTGACCGGGCCTTTCTTTGAAGATGTGCTCCGGAAAATGCTTCTGGGCGACGAAGGCACCGTGGTTGTGAAGCTTCTGCCCTCCCGGACCAAGGAAGCGGAGGACAGGAACCAGGAGCAGGCCCGGCTCCGGGCCGCTGCCGCCGGCTGGACCCAGGCGGACCGGGAGGCTTTCCTCCGGCAGCAGGAGGCCCTTGCCCTGTGGCAGAAAACGCCGGATTCTCCGGAGGCTCTGGAAACCATTCCCCATCTGGCCCTCTCGGACCTTTCCCCGGAGCCTCTCTGGACCGCCGTGGAGGAAAGCACCCTGCTGGGGGTCCGGGTGATCCGGCCCCAGGTTGCCGTCACGGGAACGGTGTATCTGCACCTGTATTTCGCCCTGCCGGGGCTGGTGCCGGAGGACCTGAGCACCCTGTGCCTGATGACGGAGCTGCTGGGCCAGCTTCCCGCGGGAGGCGATTCGGTTTCCCGGCTCCAGCGCCGCATCAAAACCAACCTGGGCGCCCTGGACTTCTCCGCCGCCATCCTTGGTCTGGAGGAGGATCGGACCCGGTGCGTACCCATGCTCCATGTTTCCGTCAGTGTGCTGGAAAGCCGGGTGGGCGAAGCGGAGGCGCTTCTGAAGACGGTGCTTCTGGAAACGGATTTCGGCTGCAAGGAAAGCATCCGGGAAATCCTGCGGCAGACCGTCGCCTACCGGCAGCAGCGCATAAGCGCCGCCGGTCACATGTACGCCGTTACCAGAAGCCTGTCCGGGCTGACGGCGGAGGATACCGCCCTGGAAGCCCTGAACGGCTTTACCTGCTATGACCGGCTCCGGGCCGCCGCGAACGATTTTGAGGGGGCCTATCCCGGACTCCGGGAGACCCTGGAACGCATCCGGGAGTGCTTTACCCGGGAGAACCTGACCCTGGGCATTACCGGAAAGCTGGACGAAACCGGGGCACGGGCCCTTTGCGGCATCTTCCCCGCCGGGCAGAAGCGGGAGCCTGCCATGTACCTGGCCCCCAGGGCTCCGGGACAGGAAGCGATCGTGGTTGCCTCCGGTGTTGCCTACGCGGCCCGGAGCGCCAATCTTTCCCAAATGGGTGTGACCTTCCACGGGAGCATGCTGCTCATGGCCAAGTTCCTGTCCCTCAACTATCTGTGGGTTGCCATCCGGGTTCAGGGCGGCGCCTACGGCGCAGGGCTGAGCCTCCGGCCCAACGGCAGCATTTTCAGCTATTCCTACCGGGACCCCAACCCCGCCCGTACATTGGAAATCTACAAAGGCATGGCGGACTTCCTGCGTACCAGCCAGAGCATCCCCCTGGAGCAGACCATCATCGGCGCGGTTGCCGACAGCGAGCCCCTGCTGGATGCCAAAGACGAAAGCCAGCTGGCCGTCACCCGGGCCCTTCGGGGCACCACCCTGGAAAAGAAGCGCCGGGAGCGCCGGGAGCTGCTGGGCGCCACCCGGGAGGATCTGCTGCGCTGCTGCGACCTTCTTGAAACCATGGCCAAAACCGGCGGTGTCTGCGTGGTGGGAAGCGAAGCCCTGGTGGACGCCTGCGGAGAGGCCGTCACAACCCGGCTGATGGGCTAATCGTGAGGAAGGGAGAACACAATGAAAACCGAAAAACGGTCCAATCTTACTTTCTGGCTCCTGGTGTGGGGCCTGGGCATCGCGGGACAGCTCTGCTGGAATATGGAAAACCAGTGGTTCAACACCTTTGTCTATGCCAAAATCGCCAAGGATCCCACCATTATTTCCTGGATGGTGGGGGTATCCGCCGCGGCAACCACCGTCTCCACCTTTCTCTTCGGCTGTGTCTCCGACCGGCTGGGAAAGCGGAAACTCCTGGTGGCGGTGGGCTACATCCTCTGGGGCATCTTTACCATTCTCTTTGGACTGACCCAGTTTCTGTCCCCCGGCGCCGGGGCGGCTCTTTTCGCCGTGGGCTTCGCGGTGGTAGCCGCGGACGCCGTTATGAGCTTCTTCGGCTCCATGGGCAATGACATTGGCCTGAACGCCTGGGTCAATGACCATATGCACGACGGAAACCGGGGTCAGCTGGGCGCGGCCCTTGCCACCCAGCCCATTATCGGCACCATTGTGGGTACCGTGGTGGGTGGCATGCTGGTGGGCAGCGACGACAATTACCTGCGGCTGTTCCTTGTCATGGGCCTTGCGGTCATCGCCTTCGGCATCTACTGCCTTGCTGCCATGAAAGACAGTCCGGACCTGAAGCCCAGCCGCCGGGGAAGCTTCGGAAATCAGTTTTTCAGCATTTTTGATTTCCGGGCCTATCTTCAGAACCGGGAGCTTGCCTGGGTCAACCTGGCTCTTGCGGTATTCTTCATCGCCTTCAATCTGTACTTTACCCACATCGGCAACTACATGATCTACTATCTGGGCTTTGCCCCGGATATGATGGGCTATATCGAGGGCATCGCCCTGGTCCTTGCCATGCTCTTTACCATCCCCGGCACCCGGCTTCTCAACCGGGGGCAGGCTCCCGGCCTGTGCCTGGCCGCCACGGTCATCAACAGTCTGGGCGTGGCGACTCTGGGCTTTTTTGTCCGGCCGGAATCCGTCAACCCCGTCTCAGCGTGGAATCCCGTGCTCCTGGCAGGTGTATTTCTCATGGGACTGGGGTATGTTGTGTTCCTGCAGAGCATCACTGTCTGGAGCAAGCAGCTCTACCCGGCCGACGCCCGTGGACAGTTCGAGGGGATCCGGATTCTGTTCTTCGTGCTGATCCCCATGGTCATCGCGCCCCTGATCTCCAATCCCATCATTAAAAAGAGCGGGGAATTTGTGGACGAGAACGGCTTCACCGCTTATCTTCCCACCCACACCCTGCTGCTGGTCGGCGCCGGGCTGGTGCTGCTGACCATCTTCCCTATTCTGAAAGCCAGGGAATACCGGCAGAAGCGGACCGCCGCCCCGGGAGGAGCGAAAGATGCCGGAAACTGAAAATCTGATTCTCGGCAAAGCAAAATACGACGACTGGCAGGCCATGTACCGCAATGTCTGGTCCCGCCCCGAATGCGCCCGGTATATGCTCTGGGACCTGACGGAAAGCGAGGACGCCGCCAGGGCCCGGATTCTGCGCACCATAGACTATCAGAAGGACCGGGAAGGCTTT
>CAMEIK010000118.1 GCA_945918315.1 uncultured Clostridia bacterium | reverse complement strand
TTTGGTCGGAGTGTCGGGATTCGAACCCGAGGCCTCTTGGACCCGAACCAAGCGCGATACCAAGCTTCGCCACACCCCGATAGCCTGAATATTATAATGAAAAAAAGGGCCAATGTCAAGAGTTTCCCGGTAATTTTTGAAAGGAGTCATGAATCCAAACCGGTTTTCGTAAAATGAGCGTGAGGTGATCCTATGGCATATCGTGTGGAATATGGTTCCGGGGGCGCAAAACGGTCTGAGATTGGGGAGAAAAAGCGGGGTAGAGGAAAGGTCTGGGTATGTTTTCTCCTGTTTTTGCTGCTGGTGCGCCTGTTCTGGCCCGCGGGGACGGAGGTCCTCCGGAAGCTTGTCCTGCCCGGGGCCTCCCAAACCGCTTTTGCGCAGGTGCAGACCCTGACGGAGCAAATTCATGCCGGTGAGCCCTTCGGTCAGGCGCTGGAAAGCTATTGCCGCAGAATTCTCGCGGAGGCGGGGCTTTCGGATGCGTAGGGTGGAGGTGTCACCTTCAGCCTGCGTGCTTGCGGCGCTGCTTTTGCTGACCCTGCCCCTCCGGTGGCTTCTGGCAGCGCTGTTCGCGGCGGGGATCCATGAATTGTGCCACGTGCTGGCTGTCCGGCTGTGCGGTGGACGGATATTCCGCATCCGTGTGGGCCCATCCGGAGCGGCAATGGAAACGGAGGGCCTGAGTTTTCCCCGGGAGATGCTCTGCGCGCTGGCAGGCCCTGTGGGAAGCTTTCTGCTTTTATCTATGGGGAAATGGTTTCCGGAGGCTGCTCTCTGCGGCGCGGCGCAGGGACTGTATAACCTGCTGCCCGTATACCCGCTGGATGGCGGACGGGCTCTGGGGTGTTTTCTGGGGATGGTGCTTCCCGGGCAAGCGGGAGAGCGTATCACGGGAATCACCGGCAGGGCTGTCACCGCGGTCCTTTTTGGCGTGCTGCTCTATTGTTTTATTCGGCTGGGCGCCTGGAATATGGCGGTGCTGCTGCCGGCGATTGGCCTGATTGGCGCCGCCCTGCGAAAAATAGCTTGCAAAGAAGGTCATCTGGCGGTACAATAGGCGGTGATATTGTTAGTGAGGTAAGCTTATGACAGATCGAAAGCAGCGGCTTCTTCCTGCCGTGCAGAAGCCTGCCCGGTATACCGGCGGCGAATGGGGAGAGGTTCAAAAGAATAAGGATGAAATCCATATCCGGGTGGCGTTCTGCTTCCCGGATACCTATGAGATCGGCATGTCCAATCTGGGTATGCGGATTCTGTACGGTGTGATGAACAATCAGCCGGATGTGTGGTGCGAGCGGGTCTTTGCCCCCTGGGGGGACATGGAGGCAGCCCTGCGCCGGGAGGCGCTTCCTCTGTGGGCGCTGGAAAGCCAGGATCCGGTGAAGGATTTTGACATGATCGCTTTTACCATCGGCTATGAGATGGCCTATTCCAATGTCCTCAATATGCTGGACCTGGCAGGCGTGCCCCTCCACGCATCGGAGCGGACGGGGCTGAAAAACATTGTCTTTGCCGGCGGCGTATGCACCTTTAATCCGGAACCTCTGGCGGATTTTGTGGACTTTTTCTCTCTGGGCGAGGGCGAGGAAAGCACGGTGGAGATTCTGGATGTATACCGCCGGGCCAAGGCGGAGGACTGGACAAAGGAGTGGTTCCTGCGGGAAGTTGCCAAGGTCCCCGGTGTGTACGTTCCCAGCCTCTACACCCCGGTGTATGAGCCGGACGGACGGCTGAAGGAGATTATCCGGGTCGAGGGGGCGCCGGAGATTGTGACAAAGCGAATTGTGGAGAATCTGGATGAAGCTTATTTCCCCACGAAGATGCTGGTTCCCTCTACGGAGATCGTCCATGATCGGGCCAATCTGGAGCTGTTCCGGGGGTGCATCCGTGGCTGCCGGTTCTGTCAGGCAGGCTTCAGCTGCCGCCCGGTGCGGCGGAAAAGCCCGGAGGTTCTGTACCGGCAGGCAACCGAACTGCTGGAACACTCCGGAAACAACGAGATCACCCTGTCCAGCCTGTCTACCTCGGACTATAAGGACCTGCGGGAGCTGACGGATGCGCTGATTCCCTACTGTGAGGCCCATAAGTTCAGCATGTCCGTTCCCTCTCTGCGGGCGGACAACTTCTCCCGGGAGCTGATGGAGCGGGTCCAGGCTGTCCGGAAAAGCGGCCTGACCTTTGCGCCGGAAGCGGGAACCCAGCGGCTTCGGGATGTGATCAATAAGAATCTTCAGGAAGAGGAAATCCTCTCCACCTGCGCCATTGCCTTTGCCGGCGGCTGGAGCCATGTTAAGCTGTATTTCATGCTGGGACTTCCTACGGAAACCGACGAGGATGTTCTGGGTATTGCGGAGCTGGTGTATAAGATCATTCAGCTCTGGAAAGAAAATGGTGTGAACCGGAAACGGGGGCTTTCCATTCGTCTGGCCACCGCCTATTTTGTACCAAAGCCCCATACGCCCTTCCAGTGGGAACAGCAGATTACTCCCCAGGAATACCTGCGCCGGTGCAAGCTTTTGAAGGAGCACCTGTACAGCAAGTGTGTGGAATATGACTATCACAGTCCGGACCTGAGCCGGTTGGAAGCGGTGTTTGCCCGGGGTGACCGCCGCCTTGGCCCGGTAATTGAGGAGGCGGTCCGCAGCGGGGCCAGACTGGACGGCTGGGACGAGTATTTCCGCTATGACCTGTGGCAGGAGGCTTTCGCCAAATGCGGGGTGGACCCGAACTTCTACACGGTTCGGGGCTACGGCGAGGAGGAGCTGCTTCCCTGGGATATGATGGATGTGGGCGTGAGCAAGGCATTTCTGCTCCGGGAGCGCCGCCGGGCCTATGAAAGCCGGGTGACACCGGATTGCCGCCACGGCTGTGCCGGCTGCGGTGCCAATTGTCTTCTGAAGGAGGCTGGGTGCGATGACTAGACTTCTGTTTGAAAAGACCGGGAAGGCGGTTTGGATTTCCCATCTGGACCTCATGCGCCTGTTTCAGCGGGCATTCCAGCGGGCGGGGCTTCCCCTGACCCACACCCACGGTTTCAATCCCCGGCCCAGCGTGTCCATCGCCCTGCCCATGTCCGTAGGGGTGGAAAGCGGCTGTGAGCTGCTGGATTTCGCTCTGGATGGAGCGGCTGTGCCCTGTGAGGAAATCCGGGACCGGCTGAACGCTGCCCTGGTATCCGGGGTGCGGATCCTTCGGGTGTACGAGGATGGGCAGAAGCTGAAAAATCTTGCCTGGCTGGATTGCTGCCTGACGCTGGAATATGATCATGGGGTTCCGCCGGAGGCCGCCGGAAGGCTCAGAGCCCTCTTTTCCCGGCCCAGCCTGCCGGTGCAAAAGAAAAGCAAAAACGGCGTTACCGAGCAGGATATTATCCCGCTTCTGAAGCGGGTGGAGCTGGAACAGGCGGAGGAAAACACCTTAACCCTCCTGGCCCGGGTCCGCTGTCAGAACCCCGCCCTGAACCCCATGCAGCTGCTGGCCGCGGTGGACCGGTACCAGCCGGAGCTCTCTCCGGATTTCTGCCGCTGCCGCCGGGTGGAAGTGTACGACGAAAACGGAAATGTATTCAGATAAGGAGAAACGGATATGGAAGACTTTATTATGCTGGAAGAGTGCCCTTTGTGCCGGGGCGCCGGAATGATCGTCCACGAGGGCGGTTGGAATGTGCAGGTGGAGTGCGCCGACTGCAGTGCCCACACCGTGTATGTGGAGTACAGCAGTGAGGAAGAAAAGCACCGCGCGGAGCAAACGGTGGCCCACCTTTGGAACATCGGCAAGGTGGTCAGCAGCGAGCGAGGCGAATAAGGGCAGAGGCAGCGTCACTATGGTCATGACAGCAGATGAGAGGATGCTGGCCGCCGTGCGGGAGAGAATCCAGGAGCTTCACGCATTTGCGCCTGACAGCATCGGGGACCGGTTGGAGTTTCGGGTGATCTCCTGCTCCGGCGGCGGAGGGGAGTGCCTCTTTGAATGCCGGACCTCCGACTGGATGCGTAACGCCTTCGGAACTCTCCACGGCGGTATGTGCGCTACGGTGATGGACCAGGCCATGGGCTTTGTTGCCTACTGCGTCAAGCCGGGGGAGGGCATCACCCCCACGGTTCAGATGCAGGTGGAGTACCACAGTCCTCTGATCCCCGGAAAATCCATCTTTGTCCGGGTTCAGGTGGTTTCGGCGGGAAAAACACTGATCCACATGGCGGCCCAGGCCTGGCAGACGGACCGTGAGGATACGCTGTGCCTCAGCGCAACAGGCTTGTACTTCTATAAGCCGATAAAAATCAACGCGGGAGCGCTTGAAAGCTGAATAAAAAACTTTCCGGAAAATGAAAATAATGCTTGCATTTTCCGGAAGAATGTGCTAGAATACTCAGGCAGTCAAGAGACTGCTCCTTTCCGGGTGTGGCGAAGTTTGGTATCGCGCTTGAATGGGGTTCAAGAGGCCCCGAGTTCGAATCTCGGCACTCGGACCATGAAAACCGAAAGAGTATTTGCTCTTTCGGTTTTCGTTTTTTTATGGGAGATTCGAACAACGCGATGCAACTGTCCGGTGGACAGTTGCTTGCCGACGGCTTGACG
>CAMEIK010000117.1 GCA_945918315.1 uncultured Clostridia bacterium | reverse complement strand
GCCGGCACTGCCGGCCACGACCTGGCCGCCCGCCCTGCGGGCCAAATTCCAATTTCCCGCTCTTCTGTTCCAGCCTGAATTACGGTTTTTCCCCGGGAAGCCCGGGTTGTTTCCATCCCCGCATTCGTATTGATTGATTTGGGCGAAAAAATGTGCTATTCTATTGGGGACACGGGGCAAAAAGAACGGTCACGATGACAATATGCACAACATTCAGAATGGGCGGGATTTAGACAATGCTTTTTTTACATACCTCTGATTGGCACTTGGGAGCCGCAGAAGGCGAATACGATCTTCTGGAAGACCAGCGTTTTTTTATCGATGACATTTGCCGCATTATTCGGGAGCGGCAGGTGGACGCCGTGCTGCTGGCCGGCGATGTGTATGACCGTTCCGTGGCATCCGCTTCGGCAATCCGGCTTTATGATTACGCCATGAACCGGATTTGCCGGGAACTGGGCACAAAGGTGCTGACCATTGCCGGAAACCATGACAGCGCGGAACGGCTGTCCAGCTGCGGACAGCTTCTGGAAAAGGCGGGACTGTATATCTCCGGCGCGGCGGAGCGGGAGCCAAAAGTCGTCTGCTTTGACGATACGGAAGTGTTCCTTCTGCCCTGGATCACGGAGGAAAAGGTCAGGAGCCTTTACCCGGAAGAACGGGAGTCCATCGGCAGCCTGACGGATGCCTACCGTGTGGTGACAAACCATATGCGTAACCGGTTCTCGCCGGATAAGAAGCACATTGTGGTCTCCCATGCCTTCATCACCAACTCGGAAACCTCCACCAGTGACCGGGCTGCCGAAATCGGCTTTGCCACCCAGGTTTCCGCGGATGTGTTTGCCGGCTTTGACTACGTGGCCCTGGGACATATCCACAAGCCCCAGGATGTAAATGGATTTATCCGCTACTGCGGCACACCCATGCCCTATTCCTTCGGCAAGGAGGAAGCCCAGGTGAAGAGCGTCACCCTGCTGGACACGAAAACCATGGCAAAGGAGATTCTTCCCCTGCCTCTGCTGCATAAGCGCGCAACCTTAACCGGCACCTATGAGGAGCTGCTGAATCCCGACTGCCCGGAGGAGGAGAAAAACGGCTATGTGCGGCTGAATGTGACGGACACGGCCATCGGATTGGAGCTGCTGTCCAGGCTGAAGCAGGTCTATCCCCATCCGCTGGTAGTATCCGGTAAGGCGTATGAGGGCGATGCAACCACCATCACCCTGACCATGGAGGAATTGGAGCAGATGGAGAGCGACCCCAGAGAGGTTTTCAAATCCTTCTGCCGGGAGGAGATGGGGGAAGAAGCAACACCCCATTTTGTGGAACTGTTTGAAAAGGCGGTCAGCCGGTATGAGGAGGGTACGGTATGAAACCACTGCGGTTGGAGATTCAGGCCTTCGGCCCCTATGCCGGTCATGAGACCGTGGATTTTGAAAAACTGTCGGAAAACGGCATCTTCCTGATCAAGGGGCCTACCGGAAGCGGCAAGACCACCATCTTCGATGCCATGACCTTTGCGCTCTACGGCGGCAGCAGCGGTGATGACACCAGGAATAAATTCGGCCGGAACGATTTGGAGGAATGGCGCTGCAATCAGGCGGATAAAAACGCCGCAACGGAAGTCAGCTTTACCTTTTCGGTGCAGGACCGGAAATACCGGTTTACCCGCCGTTTGGTTCCCAAGCGGAAAAACCTGTCCGCGGAATATTCTGCCGGTGAGCTGGACGAAAACGGTGTGCTGCTTCCCTTCTTTGAAAACCCGAAAAAGGATGATCTGACCGGCAAAGCCACAGAGCTGATCGGTCTGACAAAAGAGCAGTTCCGTCAGGTGGTGCTGCTTCCTCAGGGACAGTTTGAACGGTTTCTGACCGCGTCCTCCACGGAGAAAGAAAGCATTCTGCAAAAGATTTTTGACGCGGATCGCTGGGAAAGGTACGCCCAGAATTTCTTCGCCGCCGCCAACGACCGAAAAACGGCATTGGAAAATGAGAAAAACGCGGTTTTGCAGTCTCTTGCGGAGGAAGGGGCCGGGACCGTCTCCGATCTGGACCGCCAGATTGAGAACCGGAAGGCAGCAAAGGACGCGCTCGACGAGGCCCACGAGGCCTTCCATTCCCGTGAAAAACAGGAGCGGCTGAATACGGACAGAGCGCTGGCCGAGCGGTTCAGGCCCCTCCATGCTGCCCGGAAGAAGCTGGAAGCGCTGGAAGGCAAAAAAGCGGAAATGGCGGAAAAGCGGGCACGGTATGAAAACGCGGAGCGGGCGGAGGCCCTGCGGACCGTTGTCTCGGATTACGAAAAGGCGGAAGGGGAATACGGCAGCCGTGTGCGGACCTGGAAAGGAAAGCATGCCCTTCTGTCGGGTGCTCAGCAAAGGTATCAGAGGGCCCGGGAGGCAAAGCAAGCCCATGACGCCAATTCTCCCGTTTCTGATCTTCAGACGAAAATCGGCGAGTATGAGGCAAAGCGGCCCTTCTATCGGGATCTGACCCAGCTTCGGCAGCAGCTGACCTCCGCCCGGCAGAATTACAATCTGGGAAAGCAGTCTTTTCAAAAGGCAAACGATACCTTTGAACAGGCCAGACAGCAGGCCCAGGCCGCTTTTCTCAAATCCGAAGCAGCCGAGCAGACGGCCAGAGAATTCCGGGCCCGGTACTACGCCGGAATCTACGGAGAAATCGCTTCCCAGCTTACTGACCATGTCCCCTGCCCGGTCTGCGGAAGCCCCCTCCATCCTCACCCCGCGGAAAAGACAGCGGAAAGCGTCAGCAAGAACGAAATGGAGGAAGCGGAGACTGCCGCGGGGAAAGCCAGACAGCGGTGGAAATCAGCGGAAGACCAGCATCAGGCCGCGGAAGCCGAAAAGCAGAGTTCCGAAAAGCACCTGCGGGACGCGGAAAAGGCCTGGAATGACGCGGCAGCCGCCCTGCGCAACGCCGAAGCCAACCTGATTGACAGGATTCCGGACAGCTACACACTGGAGGGCAGACTGAACGAGCTGAAAACGAAGATTGCCCAGTATCAGTCCGCCTCCGAGCAGCTCCGGAACGAGGCAGAAACCGCAAAGGAGGCCCTGGACAGGCTGAATGCTCAGATTGACGCGGCGGCTGAGGAGTGCCGCAACGCGGAAAACCTGCGTAACGATGCCAAATCCGCCCTTGAAGCCGCCCTCATCCAGAATGGCTGCCACGATTATCTTCGGGTAAAGCAGGAGCTGCTTCCGGACCCAAAGCGAAAGGAAATGCACACGGAGCTGGTGGAATACGACAGGGATGTGCAGATGGCAAGCCGGGAGCTTTCGCAAATGCGGCAGGCCCTTGCCGGCCTGGAAGAACCGGACACCGCCCGGTTTGACGCCCGGCAGGCAGAAATCACGGAGGAAAACAATACCTATGCCAAGCGCGGCGCGGAGCTGCAAGCCGAAATCGCCCGTCTGACAAAAAAGCGTTCCCTTCTTCAGGAAAAGTGGGCCCATTTTGAGGCGGAAATCGGCGAAGCGGAGAATGATCTTGCCTTCGCCAAGAAGCTGCGGGGCGACAGTGGCATCGGTCTGCAGCGGTATGTTCTGGCCATCCTGTTCAATCAGGTCATCGGCCAGGCCAATCAAATGCTGGAAAAGGTCCATGGAGGGCGATATCGCCTTTACCGCTCCGACGATAAGGGCGCCGGGAACAAACGGGGGCTGGAACTGAAGGTTTCCGACAACCGAAGCCCCGATACCCAGGGAAGAAGCGTTGCCATGCTTTCCGGCGGCGAGAAGTTTCTGGTGTCCCTGTCCCTTTCCATCGGCATGTCCACAGTCGCCCAGAAAACCGGCGTGCAGATTGAAGCGCTGTTTATTGACGAAGGCTTCGGCACCCTGGATGACAGTTCCATCCATGACGCCATGGACATTCTGGAAAGCGTACGCAGAAGCAGCGGCATGATCGGCATCATCAGCCATGTCCGGCTGCTGGAAAGCAGCATTCCCACCCATCTGGAGGTAGTCAAAACCAATGGGGGCAGCACCATCGTTCCCGTGTAATGGCAATCACCTGTCAAGGCTTCCGGCGAACACAGCTGGAAGCCTTGGAACCTCCGAAAACACCGGAAAGGAGCTTTGAGAATGGCCCTTAGAATCACCAATGACGGAAATGAACGCGATATTGAGGAGATTCACAGAATGCTCAAGGCCTACAATCTTCGGAATCGGGAAACCTCCGAGAGTGTCCCGCTGGGAATCTTTTATGAGGATGCGGCAGGGAAAAAACAGGCTGGCTTAACCGGTGAAACATTCGGAAATTGGCTCTGCATACAATATCTGTTTGTGGAGGAAAGCCTCCGGGGCCAGGGTGTCGGCAGCCGGCTTCTGTCCGCGGCGGAAACGGAAGCAAAAAAGCGGGGCTGCAAATATGCCTTTGTGGATACGTTTTCCTTCCAGGCGCCGGAGTTTTACAGAAAATCCGGCTATCGGGAGGTTTTCGCGCTGACCGAATATCCCTATACCGGGGCGAGGTATTATTACACAAAGGTTCTGTAAAATCCGCCGATCGGTTTCCTCCGTAAATTGGAATTTGGCCCGCAGGGCGGGCGGCCAAGTCGTGCGC
>CAMEIK010000116.1 GCA_945918315.1 uncultured Clostridia bacterium | reverse complement strand
CGCCCGGCAGGGGTTTCTGCCGGGCGGGGAAATCAGATTTCCATGATGACAGGCAGGATCATGGGGTTGCGCTTGGTGGTTTTGAACAGGTAGCCGCTGATGTCGTTTTTGATGGCGGACTTGATGGCGGCCCAGTCCCGGACCCGCTTGCGCTGGCACCGGTCAATGGCCTCCAGCGCCACCTGCCGCAGCTCAGTCATCAGGTCCTCGGACTCCTTCACATAGATGAAGCCCCGGGTGATAATATCCGGGCCGGAGATCACGGAGCCGTCCTGGCTGGACAGGTTCACGCAGACTACGATCATGCCGTCCTGGGCCAGATGCTTCCGGTCCCGGAGCACCACGCTGCCCACGTCGCCCACACCGGTGCCGTCCACGAAGACCTTGCCGGCGGTGACAGGGGTACCGACCTTGCAGGTCTTGCCGGTAAGCTCAAACACGGTGCCGATTTCGCCGATGTGAATGTTCCGGGGGCTCATGCCCATGGCCTGGGCCAGCTTGCTGTGCAGCTGCAGATGCCGCTGCTCGCCGTGGACGGGGATAAAGAACCGGGGCTTCACCAGGGCGTGGACGATTTTCAGCTCCTCCTGGCAGGCGTGGCCGGAGACATGGAGCCCCTCGCTCTTTTCGTAGACCACCTCGGCCCCCTTGCGGTACAGCTCGTTGATGATCCGGGAAACGGCCTTTTCGTTGCCGGGGATGGCGGAGGCGGAAATGATAATCCGGTCCCCGGAGGTGATCTCCACCTGCTTGTGGGTGGAAAAGGCCATCCGGTACAGGGCGGACATGTTTTCTCCCTGGGAGCCGGTGGAAACAATGACCAGCTTGTTCTTGGGAATGCTCTTGATGGCGGTGATGTCCACCAGGGTGCCGGGCTTGACCTTGAGATACCCCAGCTCCTGGGCCACCTTCAGCATGTTTTCCATGCTTCTGCCGGAGACGGCAACCTTCCTGCCGTAGCGCTGGGCAGTGGCCAGCACCGCCTGAATCCTGTGCATGTTGGAGGCGAAGGTGGTGACGATGATCCGCTGGTCACAGTTTTTGAACTGCCGGTCCAGGCTCTCGGCCACCACGTTTTCGCTGGGGGTATAGCCCTGGCGCTCCACGTTGGTGGAATCCATCAGCAGGGCCAGAACGCCCTCGTTGCCCAGCTGGCCCAGCCGGGCCAGGTCCGTCATGCCGTCCACGGAGGTGGGGTCCAGCTTAAAGTCGCCGGTCATCACCACGGTGCCCACCGGGGTCCTTATGGCAAAGGCCACGGCGTCGGCAATGGAGTGGTTCACATGAATGAATTCCACGCTGAAGCACCCTGCCTTCACCACGTCGCCGGGCTTATGGGTGATGAGCTTCACGGTGTTTTCCAGCCGGTGCTCCTCCAGCTTCAGCTTAATGAGGCCGTTGGTCATGGCGGTGCCGTGAATGGGGCAGTTCACCTGCTTCATGCAGTAGGGGATGGAACCGATGTGGTCCTCGTGGCCGTGGGTGATGAACATGCCCCGCAGCTTTTTCTGATTGGCCACCAGATAGGAAAAGTCGGGGATCACCAGATCCACGCCGTACATATCCTCCTCGGGAAAGCCCACGCCGCAGTCCACCACGATCATATCCTTGCCGTACTCCAGGACGGTGATGTTCTTGCCGATCTCATCCAGACCGCCCAGGGGAATAATTTTCAGTTTTTCTGCCAATTTTTTGATAAACTCCTTTCGTAATCAAACGGATAAACATGTATTTTGTCAAACAAATGCGCACAGGGCGCACTTTTTCAGCAGACGCTTTTCTCCCGTCCCGGCCCTGTCTCGCCGTTCCCTGAGTGAAGCGTCCGCTTGTCTTCCTTTTTTGCCGCTCTTGCGGCAGCAGCCAATGCCGGGTCTGCCCACCCGCGCCTGTCAACCACTAGTATAACACTTTTTCACGGAAAAGTATACAATTATTTTCCGATAATTTTTAAGCCCCGAAAAATCAAATACCAGTTGCACCTTTTCGTGGGATTTGCTATAATGCAGGGTAAGAATGGATAGGATGGCGAGTATGCCGTTGCCGCAGCCGCCCGGGTCGGACCGGGGCAGAATCACAGGGGAGGAAAAGGATATGGATCAGAAGCTTCGCAAGCTGCTCAGACCGAGCCGGGGAATCTACATCTTTGTCCTGGTTGGGTTCTGTGCGGCGGCGCTGGTTACGGAGCAGTATATCCTGGCCGGGGTGGAAGCGGCGGTTACCCTGCTGATCATCGTAGGCCATACCCTGAGCAATAATTTCCGGAACCGGAAGATTCAGCAGTTTCTCCAATCCTGCCCCCAGACCCTGGAGGGGATTTCCAAGGGGGACAGCCCCTTCCCGGCGGTGCTCATCAGCCTGGGAGACGGCCGGATCCTCTGGACCAACCACCGCTTTGCCGCCATTACCGGCCTGCGGGATTCTTTGATGGAACCTGGGCTGGAGGAGGTTGTTCCCGGCCTTTCCACGGACTGGCTGGCCTCCGGGAAAAATGAAAGCCCCCAGGATGTGACGGTGAACAAACGCCGGTATCGGGTCTATGGGGTTCCCGTCCACACCGGGGAGGACAAGGGCTTCATGATGGGGGTCATGTATTTCTGCGACCTGACGGAGCTGTACCAGGTGCGGGACGAATATATCCGCTCCCGTCCGGTGGTGTCCATTATCCTGATTGACAACTTTGAGGAGCTGACCAAGAACCTGACGGAGGGGGCCATCTCCACCCTGAACGCCCGGCTCAACGACGCCATTACCAAGTGGACCGAGGAATACCACGGGCTTCTGCGGCGGCTGGAGCGGAACCGGTTCCTGTTCATCTTTGAAAAACGGGACCTGGACCGGGCGGTGGAGGACAAATTCTCCCTGCTGGAATCCATCCATGAGATTCTCAGTCCCTCGGGACTGCCGGCCTCCGTGTCCATCGGTGTGGGCGTGGACGGCGCGACCTTTGAGGAAAGCTATGAGTTCGCGGCCCTGGGCATCGAAATGGCTCTGAGCCGGGGCGGCGACCAGGCCGTCATCAAGAACCGCTTCAATTTCAGCTTCTTCGGCGGCCGGAACAAGGAGGCGGATTACCGCAGCAAGGTGCGCTCCCGGGTCACCGCCAACTCTTTGATGGAGCTCATCGGACAGAGCAGCCATGTGTTCATCATGGGTCACAAGAATGCGGACCTGGACGCGGTGGGCGCCGCCATGGGCATTGCCTGCCTGTGCCGGATTAAGGGCAAGAAAGCCAGCATTGTGCTGGATAAGCAGGCCAACGCCGCGGAGCGGCTGGTGGAGGAAATCGAGCAGGTGCCGGAGTACCGGGAGGTGTTCCTTTCCGGCCAGGATGCCCTGCTGGAGAGCGATAACCGGAGCATTCTCGTGGTGGTGGATACCAACCGGCCGGACCAGGTGGAATATATGCCCTTGCTGGAGGCCATCCCCCGGGTCTGCGTGGTGGACCATCACCGCCGGGCGGCGGATTATATCAATCCCGTGGTGGTCAATCTCCACGAGCCCTACGCCTCCTCCGCTTCGGAGCTGGTGACGGAGCTTGTGATGTACGCGGTGGACAGCAAGGATGTGCTGCCCATTGAGGCCAAGAGTATGCTTGCCGGCATCTGCCTGGACACCAAGTTCTTTAATGTCCGGGCCGGGGAGCGGACCTTTGAGGCTGCCGCTGCCCTGCGGCGGATGGGCGCCGACCCCACGGAGGTCAAAAAGCTGCTGCAGAATGATTTCCAGGACACCATGGCAAAGTACCAGATCATCCGTTCGGCCCGGCTGTACCGGCAGGAGCTGGCCATCGCGGCCCTGAATACCACCACCACCCGGGTGCTGGCGGCCCAGGCGGCGGACGAGCTTCTGAATATTTCCGGCATTACCGGCTCCTTTGTGCTCTATCCCGACGAGGATCAGGTGATTATTTCCGCCAGAAGCATCGGCAGCGCCAATGTGCAGATCATCCTGGAGCCCCTGGGGGGCGGCGGCAATACCGCCACGGCCGGGGCCCAGATGAAGGGCGTCACCACCAAGGAAGCACTGGATATGCTGGTGGAATCCATTGATAAATTCTATGAAGAAAGATGAGGATATTGGAAAATGAAAGTGATTTTACTGCAGGATATTCGCGGTAAGGGGAAAAAGGGGCAGATGCTGGAGGTTTCCGACGGCTACGCCAGAAACTATATGCTGCCCCGGAAGCTGGCCATTGAGGCCACGCCCGACGCCATCAATACCATGAAAATGAACGACAAGGCCACCCAGGAACGGATCGCCCGGGAAAAGGCGGAGGCCATGGAAATCGGAAAGAAGCTCCGGGAGATGACCCTGACCGTCACCGCCAAGGGCGGCGGCGCGGGACGGCTCTTCGGCTCCGTAACCAACCAGGAAATTGCCGACGCCCTGAAGGCCCAGACCGGCATTGCCCTGGACAAGCGGAAGATTCAGATTGCCGACCCCATCAAGAACGTGGGCACCTATACCGTGACCTGCAAGCTGGGCTACGAAATCTCCGCTCCCCTGACCGTGAAGATTCAGGAAGCGTAATCGGATAAAGCAGGATTTAATTGACAATTGACAATTGACAATGGACAATTAAGGAATCCCT
>CAMEIK010000115.1 GCA_945918315.1 uncultured Clostridia bacterium | reverse complement strand
CGTCATCCCCGAAGAAATAGTATTCCAGAGGGCCGATATAGTCTTCGGTCAGCTCGAACTGAACCATGTACTGCATACCGAAGTAGCAGTTGTGGTCCCGGTCCCGGGTAACGTTTTCATCCACGGTTGGAAAAGAGCCGGTGCTCGCGCCAAAGAAATTTCGCTGATCCCGGACGGCATACTTACCGAATTTCAGGTCATGGCCGGGACTTCCGAAGGAGGAAACAGCGTCCATGGGCCAGAAGAAATTGGTATAAATATCACAGGACAGCCCAGAGGCGTAGCTTGTAATGTGGGTAAAACGGTTGAGGTTATCCGCGCTTGCGTTGACCCGGGAAAGGGTGTAAGTGTCGCCGTCCCGCTGGAAGGTCAGGCCCATTCCGGTATAGGCGGTTTCCCCGGTGGCGGTGGACTCGTTGAACAGACTGGGGGCCGAGATGCCGGAGGCATAGCGGATATGGCCGCTGCCGTCCAGTCCCGACACAATGCCGAAGGTGCAGCCCTTGTAAGAGCCGGTATTGAACTTGTTCAGGGTGTTACCGCCCCAGGTTTCATCCCCCAGGCCGCTTCCGGTGTTGCTGTTGCCGTAGGCCAGCTTCGCGCCGGTGCCGGAATAATTTCCGCCGCTGTTAATGCCCTGCCGGTTTGTATAGGCATATACCGGGCTGGTCCCGGCGTCAGATTGGGCGGCGTAGGTTCCGCCGGATGTGCTGGCGGACCGGTAGAACAGGCCGTCGCTGATGTCATAATCGTAGAAGTTGACAGCATTGGTATAGGAACTTGTGGTGGTGTCAAACACCAGTCGGATTACGGCATCGTTTTCTATGAGGACCATGCTGCCCTCCTGGGCACTCTGGGAGCGGTTGGTAAAGTGGAGGTTCCCGGGGTCAGCGTACACGGTCCAATCCGCTGCATCGGTGCTGTCCGGGCTGCGTCCGGCCTTCAGAACCCAGACCTCCCGGAGAGCGTAGTTGCCGTTTTCATATAACCGGTTGAAATACGTCAGATTCGGCGCGTGGATATATTCAAAGCCGGCTTCCTGATAGATCGGGGTGACGGTGTTCTTGTTGGTTGCCACCTGGAAGACGGAACCAGACAGGTTTTCCAGATACAGCTGTCGGATCCTGGGTGTTGCACCGTTTACGGGAAGGATGCCCCCCAGACAATTTCCGCCGTTGTCCGTATCAATGACGGGAAGTCCCACGCTTCCGGAAGTGTTCACGGTATCGATGTAGGCGTAATACTGGACGGTAAAATGGGGGTTGGCGGTGACGGCAGCCAGTGCGACAACGCCGTCAGAACGGAGATTTGCCGTGAGAGTAGGCGCTTTGGTGTCGCCGGCAAGCATCACCGCGTCTTCCCCGGCGGTGACCCCGGCATCCTCTGTCTGCAGGAGGGTAAACGTAACCCCAAGGTCCGCGTCCTTTGAAGGGCGCTCATTGCGTTGCAGTTCCAGACCGGTGTCCAAAAGCGAGGATTTTGGACTGATCCCGGCGGTTACGGTGAGGGCTTCCATGTCCAGGGCCTGCTCACCCGCAAAAAGTTGAATCCGCAGGGCTTCCAGGGTAAATGCATCCTCCGTCAGATTCCTGCGTACATAGTCTTCCAACCGGAGATAGTCTTCACTGGCTTCTTCCAGAGGTGTGACGGTCATGGACAGTTTTTGTGTGCCTTCCTCAGAAGTCTCCGGATTCTCCCGGCGCAGGGAAAAGGGAACGCTGGATGTTTGGGAAGCGGTGCTTTCTTCCCGGGCAGCATCGTTCGGTGTCAGCAGCCCGGTTTCCGGAACGGACACATGTACATTCAGAATCAGGGTATCGGTTTCATATTCCAGGTCATATTCCCCCGGAAGCAGCTCCGCTGTGTCTAACCCGCTTTCCTCCGGTGCCGGCAGGGGGCAGTAGCCTGTCATGGAAGGATCTGACGACGGAAGACGGATTTCGGCCACTGCGTCCTGCAGATCTCCCTGAATCACGGTCAGGATGCCGCTTTCCGCTTCTGAGAGGATGCCAACCCGGTCGGAACTGCCGTCGCCGTCTTCGTCCAGAAAAATCAGATCTCCGGCAGCGGGAGGATTCACCGCGTCGGCCGCGGGAACAAAGAGCCCTTTTTCCCGGAGTAAGGCTTCCCAGGCCGGGCTCCCGGAGGCATAGGGAAGGATATCCTCGCCGATTCCGGCGTAGTGCAGGCAGAAGCATACAAATGGAGCATTCCAGGGGATGTAGGGGGTTCCGTACCACTGACCGTACCGGGTTATCCCCCGGATCGTACCTTCCTCATCCGGGCGCACATTCCGGGTGCTTTCGGTATAGCCCAACTGGGACCGGGCAATCCGGACAAGGTCCTCAGCCCGGTTCCCGGTTAGATTGTCTGGAAGTGTCTGCTCCCAATCCGACGGGGTTTCCAGATCCGCGCTTTCATCGGTAAAGCACTCCGAAGCGTGGGTGTGTGCTTCCAGACCGCAGGCGTACACGTATTTGTAACAGGCATCGGTGTGTGTATGCTCCGATTCCGCCAGCAGACAGCTCTGGGTGTGCTGATGCTCCCGGACTTCCAGCCTGCCGCAGACAGGCAGGAGTGCATAGCAGCTTTCCGTATGCTCGTGTTCAAGACCGCATACCGGCTGTGGGGAAAAACAGGCTGCGTTGTGAACGTGGGGGATGATTTCCTCTTTGCCGCAAATCAGGGTCCGGGTGGGCTCCCCATAGCAGTCTTCGGTATGAACGTGGGTCTGGGTCACCGGTTCCGTGCATATCAGAACCTGGCGTGAACCGATGCAGCTGTCACTGTGCGCATGGGCTTCCTCGGTGGGAAGATCACACACCAGCACATTTTCTTCGGAATAGCAGCTGTCACCGTGGGTGTGGCTTTCGTCTTTCGGGAGGGAGCAGGAGAGTGCCTTCTGAGAAGCATAGCAGGATTCCGCATGGGTATGCAGGATAACGCTCTGCCCCTCTTCATAGCCGCAGAGGTACTCCGTTTCTTCGGTGAAGCACGGTTCCCCGTGAACATGGGTTTGGACAATTTCCCCCTCTTCAAGGCCGCACAGAAGCGTGGGCTCCGAAGAAAAACAGCCTTCGATGTGGGTGTGGGGGAAAATTTCCGGCAGGGTGCAGACCAGGTTTCCTCCACTGTCATAACAGGCAGAATCGTGGTGGTGAATCACAAAATCGGCATAGCCGCAGATTTGATTTCCCTTGCTGTCACGGCAAAGACTGCTGTGACAGTGAATTTCCAGGGGACAGCACAGGTCGCCCTGTGCCTGCTGACCGCAGACCAGTACAGGGGAACCTGAGCAGGCATCCGTGTGGATATGTTCCTCTTTCCTGCACAGAGGTTCCGGCGTCTGGGTGTAGCCGATGAGCCGCAGCTGCCAGACAGTGGTCAGGGCAGCTGTCAGGGCAAGCCCGCAGCACAGAGCTTTGAACCCCCGGTGCCTTGACTGACCGCGCTTGGTATGCTTCAGGGATCCACGAAAAAGATCTTTCATAAAACCACCTTTTTACGGTTACAGAAATACAATCAGGACAGAATGGGAATGAATTGCCACGACATGGCGCTCCGGCCCGTTTCTTCTTCAGACAGCATTTCGGGGCAGTCTGCTTTTTGGGCTGCCGCTACCGGCGGCATATGGGTTTGACAGGGAGAGTATAGCATTTTGCCCGTCATCTTTTTGTCGATTTCCGGAGGGAAGCCAAAATCCTGCCCCAGAAAAATGTGACGAAATTCCCAGGTTTTCCTGCCGAACCCCGCCAAATCGGGAAGAGAAAAGAAAAAACCGTAAAAACCGAACAGAGAGTTGGCTTTCACGGAAGAGTATGCGCAGAGAGCATTCCCCGGGGAATACCCGGCCCCTTTTCTGTTGACAAATCCAGGGATGATTTTTATACTGTAATCAGAAACGAACAGGGAGGGATTGCTTTGCGATATGAAAAGACGATCATGCTGAAAAACGGGAAGGAGTGCCTTCTGCGCTCGGCCACAGGCGATGACGCGAAAACTGTCTGCGGGATTTTTCGGAAAACCCACGAGGAAACGGATTTCCTGTTGTCATACCCCGAGGAAAGCACCATGACGGAGGAGGGGGAACGGCAGTTCCTGGAAAATAAGGAACAAAGCGAAAGAGCGGTGGAAATCTGCGCGTTTGTGGATGGACATCTTGCCGGCTTCGCGGGAATCGATGCCGTGGGCGGCAAAGAAAAAATCCGCCACCGGGCGGAATTCGGAATCAATGTAGAAAAGGCCTACTGGGGCTTCGGTATCGGCAGGGCGCTGACGCTGGCCTGTATCGAATGCGCGAAAAAGGCAGGTTTCTCCCAGGTGGAGCTGGATGTTGTGGCGGAGAACAGCCGGGCGGTTTCCCTCTATGAAAGCGTTGGCTTCCGGGAGTTCGGCCGGAACCCCAGAGGGTTCCGCTCCCGTCTTACAGGTTGGCAGGAGCTTGTGCTCATGCGTCTGGAATTGGATTGCGTATAGAGAAACGGCGGACAGCGCCTGTTATTAGGGCAACACCGCACAAATGCGTCTGCGGATCTCAGCGGATCTTTTGCACCGGTTCCGCAGTTCCAAAAATGGGAAATACATACAGTATTTCCGCATTTTTGGAACGCAAGAACCGGCACAAAATATCTCGCTGAGCTTCCTTGCCGATTTGTGCGGTGCTGCCT
>CAMEIK010000114.1 GCA_945918315.1 uncultured Clostridia bacterium | reverse complement strand
TTCAGCGCCCGGTGGTTTTCCAGCAGCTCCTCATTCACCGCACTGGCCGCGGTAATTTCGTTGGAAAGCCCCCATACGGCAATGGAGGGGTGATTGTAATTCTGTACCACCAGCTCCTCCATCTGAGAAAGGGTATTGGTACGGCCATTTTTCATATGCATGGTGATGTAAGGAATTTCCGCCCAGACAACTATACCGTACTCGTCGCAGAGGTCATAGAATTCCTGGGCGTGCTGATAGTGGGCAAGGCGCAGGGTATTGCAGCCCATTTCCCGGATGATCTCCATATCCTGTTTGTGGTGCTCCAGGGTCAGGGCATTGCCCACGCCCTTCCGGTCCTGATGCCGGGAGCCGCCCCGGAGGGGATAGCTCCGTCCGTTCAGAATAAAGCCTTTCTGGGGGTCAATCTCGAATTTGCGGCAGCCAAAGCGGGTGGACACGCTGTCGCCGCTGGGCAGGGTGGCTGTTGCCGTATACAGATAGGGATCGTCGATGCCGTCCCACAGGTGAACATGCTCAATGGTGAATTCCGCCTTGGCGTAACCGGCCACGCTGGGAACGGTTACCGTCTGCCCGGCTGCTTCCATTGTAACAGCTTCCGCTTCTGTTTGCCAGGTTTCCACGGTGACCACGGCGTTCTTTGCTTCCAGATTCACCACAGGGGTGACCTTGATGCCTGGGGTTCCGCAGCAGCCCAGTTCAAAATGGGAAGCGGGCACCACGATCAGATTCACCCCACGGTACAGTCCGCCGTAGAAGGTAAAGTCCGCCTTCTGGGGATAAACCCGGTCGTTATCGGAATTGTCCACGCTCACCACCAGGGTGTTGTTTTCTTTCAGATTCTCCAGCTTCACCCGGAAGGTGCTGTAGCCGCCCTCATGGCGGCAAATCTTCTCACCATTGAGCATCACCTCACAGGTGTGGGCAGCCCCCAGGAATTCCAGCCAGACCTCATCGCCTGGATTGGTCGCCGGTTTGGCCAGCTGCCGGGTATAATAGCAGGTGCCCCGGTAGTAATCATTGCCGCCGTCCTGACCGTCAACCGCGTTCCAGGTATGGGGCAGGGTGACAGCCTCGGCAGCTTCCCCGGTGTTCCGCTTGGAGAACAGCCAATTGTCATGAATTGGGAGTATTTTACGCATAATAGGACTCCTTTGATAAAAAGACTTGAAAAAGAATGATTTATTTCTTATGATATGGGAAAGGGAGGGATTTCCATGGAGGTACAGCAGAATCTGGAGCTGTTTCGGGAGCTGATGCTCTGCGACGGAAATATCTACAGCTGGAGCTATGACGCGTCCGGGAAGCTGCTCTTCTCCAATTGTCCGGATCAGGCCGTATTTGCCGCGGCCTTTGATGTGTTCGGATGCCTGAAAAAGATGCTTGCAGTCGGGTCAGAGCGAAATACCCCCATCTTCCTCAGCAGCGATACCGGCCTGATCTGGGGCGCGGCCTTTGAGAAGGCGGAAAACGTACTCTATCGGTGCCATGTGATCGGGCCGGTATTCTATTCCAACGCCTCCGCGGACAGCATCTATCGGGGCTTTCGGTCCAAAGATTTCAGCGGCTACAGTGCGGCCTGGCTGCGCAGCTTTTACGAGGCCATCTGTCGGGTTCCGTCCAGCCAGTATACCATCTTCTCCAGAAATTTGAGAATGCTCCACTACTGCGTCACCGGTCAGCGCATCGAAATCAGCGATGTGTTTGTGGATGACATTCAGGCGCTTTCCGCCGCGAACCATCGGAAACCAACGGATCGTCATCGGGTGTACAATGCGGAAAAGGCCATGCTGGAAATGGTCCGGTTGGGAGATCTGAACTACAAGGAAGCCCTCAGCGCCTCCATGAACATTTCGGACGGAGTCAAAATCAACACCAAAGACCCGATGCGAAACGCCAGGGTAAGCACCATTGTGTTCTGCTCCATTGTTTGCCGGGCCGCCATCGAGGGAGGCCTGAGCCCGGAGGAAGCCTACTCATTGGGGGATGCCTACATTCAAAGCGCCCTGGATGCTCACACCCTTGACGAAACCTCCACCGTCTGCATGAGTATGTATGATGATTTTGTCCGCCGGGTTCACCGGACCCGGGAAAACCCAAAGTATTCCGAGCCCATTCAGCGCTGCTGCAATTATATCGAAATGAACCTTGACCGGAATATCCACGCTCAGGAGCTGGCGGATCTGGTCGGGTATTCCGTAACCTATTTCACCCGCCGCTTCCGGGAGGAAACCGGCTTCGGCATCAGCGATTATGTAAAAGCCGCAAGAATCGAACGTGCCAAAATCCTGCTGGAAACCTCGGAAAGCTCCGTCCAGGAAATCTCCGATAAGCTGGGCTTTACCAGCCGGAACTATTTTACCCGCTGCTTCCGGGAAGTCACCGGAAAGACGCCCATGGAATACCGCAATCACCGATAGCCCAAAAGGTGCCTGCCCAAGAGCAGGCACCTTTTATTGCAATAGGTTATACGTTCACACCGTTTTCCCGTGCCACTTCCAGAATGCCCTGCTGCTTCTTCTCAGCAATCCGCTTCTGGACGTTGACCATTTCTTCCTTGGTCAGATGGCACTTCTTCATGGCAATCAGGGTGATCCACCAGCCGATCAGGGGAAG
Organism: uncultured Clostridia bacterium; assembly: GCA_945918315.1. Lineage (GTDB taxonomy): Bacteria > Bacillota > Clostridia > Oscillospirales > Oscillospiraceae > Faecousia. Next base: position 2,108 of record CAMEIK010000114.1, on the reverse strand, counting down.
ACCGATGGACACACCCATGGCGACCCAGAACACGCCGTTGGTAGCGGGGTCGCCGGGCTGGGGAGGCGTGGAGCTGGTGTAGCCGCAGATCATGATGGCAAGGCTTGCCAGCAGCGCGCCGCAGGAGGAGATAATCTTGTCGATCAGGCTGTAGGTGCCGGATACGACGGCAGGGATGTACTTGCCGGAGCGATCCAGCTCGTAGTCAATGATGTCTGCCATAAAGGAGTTATCCGCCGTGGTGACGCACATCTTGGCAGCGTTCAGACCCAGGGTGAATACCACATGAAGAATCATGGGGATGCCCATGGCGGCAATGGCCTGGGTGCCCACAGAGAAGCGCAGGATGACCATAAACGCGAACTGTCCCACAGCAAGCGCCATACAGACCTTGGTCCAGTTGACAATGGCCTTCATGCTGCCGTGCTTGCCCGCGTACTTACCGCCGATGAACGCAAAGAGGATGGAGGGCAGCATTCCGATCATGCCCAGGATGGAGGCAAGACCCATGTTGCCGATCAGGATACCGCTGACCAAGGTCGTGATGACGGACTGGGTCATGGTGATCTGAGCCACCTTGTCGGAGGCCTGGGCGGCAATGTAGCACTGCAGGGGCTTGTTGCCCTTCAGAACGGCAACCATATCCTTAATCTTCAGCGGCTCCTGCTTGCCGATGCCCCGGTAATACTCGGGCTTATCGAAAGCGGAGATGCCGATGCAGACCATGACCACGCCGAAGGCGCCCATTGCCAGGCAGATTTTCACAGCCATGGACAGGAAAATCTGGTTGAACTGACCGCCAGCCATGGGGAGAACGACCACCGGCAATGCGACAGACAGAACGATGGGGATCAGATAGTTGAACGCGGTAATGATGACACCCATCATGGGACGCTGCTTGGGATCATTGGTCATGATGGCGGGCAAAGTCTGGGCCGTCATGTTGGTGATGGTGTAGCCGATGACGTACAGGACATACAGAGCAACGAACACCACACCGTTAAAGCCCTTGGAGGACATCCCATCGAACATCAGCCACAGGGCAACGGCCTCAATGGCAAAGCCTCCGGCAACCAGAATCCGCAGCTTGCCGAACTTCGTGTCCACCTTGTCATACAGCAGGGCCAGCAGGGGGTCGGTGATGCCGTCCAGAATACGGGTGCAGGTCAGTACGATGCCGATGAGAGCAGCGGTCATGCCGAAGCCGATCATACCGGCGTAGTTGGCGTAGCCGATCAGGGTATAAACGCTCATTCCCACAAACGCGTTGCAGGAATACAAGATGATCTGCCAGAGCTTTGCTCTGCGGTACTGAACGCCGTCGATCTCACTCTGGGTGGGTTTTCTGGTTCTTGCCATGAGATTTCCTCCTTTAATTACGCCCTCGGGCTTTTGATGGTGTCATCATAGCGTATCTTTTTTCCTTTGAACAGGCAAAATCCTGCGATTAAAGTCAAAAAAATGTGTATATGTGATCAATCCACATATTATTACCCTGAATTGCATGATTTTGCCTTTTTCTGTTATTTTCATTGTGCTACAATTTTATCATCAAATCATTACGAAGGAGCGATTCATTATGAGCAAATTCCCGAAAGGCTTTCTTGTCGGCGCCGCCACCGCTGCCCATCAGGTGGAGGGCAACAACACGAACTCCGACTGCTGGGCCCAGGAGCAGATGCCCCATTCCACCTACAAGGAAAAAAGCGGCATTGCCTGCGACCACTACAACCGCTATGCCGAAGATATCAAACTGATGAAGGAAGCCGGTCTGAATGCCTATCGCTTCTCCATCGAGTGGGCGAGAATCCAGCCGGAGGACGGCGTATTCGACGATGAGCAGATCGAACACTATCGGAAGGTAATCCGCTGCTGCCGGGAAAACGGTATTGAACCCATCGTGACACTATTCCACTTCTCCAGCCCTGTCTGGATCATCCGCAAGGGCGGCTGGGAAGCCGAGACCGTGGTGGAGGACTTTGAGAAATATGTCTCCTACGTCATCCGGGCTCTGGGCAAGGAGCTTAAGTATGTCTGCACCATCAACGAGGCCAACATGGGCTTGCAGGTTGCCGCCATTTCCCGGCGATATACCATGATGGCCAAAA
>CAMEIK010000113.1 GCA_945918315.1 uncultured Clostridia bacterium | reverse complement strand
TTTGTTCCCATTATACCAACCCGCGGATCATTATGTAAGCCCCCTGGGGGGATATGATTTTTACACGTTCTCCGGGAATTTTTGGAAAAAAGGCGGAAAACAGCAATCTGTACAAAGATTGGACGGGAAACACCCTTGAGGATGCTTTCTTGCCATGAAAACAGGAACGTAATTTGTTTGTTTTGCATAAAAAATCCCTGTCGGGGGGATTGGGTCCGGCGGCACCCGGAAATGCCCGGGAGCTTCCGGAAGCGTTCTGTATGGAATCACGCAATGACGGTGAATACTCCTGCCGATGAATCCGTGGGGACGGAACACGCCGCGGGCTTTGAGAAGAAAGCGCGTCGTGGTTTTTTGCGACTTCCGTGATAAAATCCCGGAAGAAGGCCAAAATACATTGTGTACAGCGGTATGAAAAAGAATCGGGAGGAAAACACAATGCCTGTGATGCATATTACAAAGGAGCATTTCCGGGAGGAAGTGCTGGATTCCACCAAACCCGTGCTTCTGGAGTTCTGGGCGCCCTGGTGCGGTCACTGCCGTATGGTGGAGCCCATTCTGGAGGAGATCGCGGGGGAGCGTCCGGATATCCGGGTCGCCAAGGTCAATGTGGATGAGGAAGAGGGGTTGGCAAGTCAGTTCCGCGTCATGAGTATTCCCACCATACTTGTATGGAAAGACGGAGAAATCAGGGACCGTGCCGTGGGTGCCCGGTCCAAACAGGAACTCCTTTCCATGCTGTAAAGGATGCTGACCACAGAAAAAGCGTTCCCTGCTCCCTTCCGGGATGGGGAACGCTTTTATCTGTGCCTCTCTTCGCTATTTGAAAATGTCAAACGCTCGTGTCGTAGGTGCGGATAATGCTCTCCGCCACTTCCCGGCGGGAAAGGCGCATGTCCATTGCCTGCTTTTCGATGAATCTGTGGGCGTCGTTTTCCGTCATGTGGTCCTGCTGAATGAGGAGCCACTTGGCACGGTTGACGGTGTGAATATCCGCCACCTTCTGCTGCAGGGCCAGGTTTTTCTGCTCCATTTGCAGGAGCTTGGACCGCAGGGCGGTCAGGGCCCGTAGGGCGATGTACAGTCCCTGCCTGGTGGTGGGCTTGGCCAGGGTGATGACGCCGGACTGCTCCACCCGGAAACACACCTGCTCATAAACCTCGTTTCCCGCCAGAAGAAGAACACCCAGATTCTTATCCGCCAGATCCTGGGCAAGCTGCGTACCGAATTCATCCTTTAGCGGAGCGTTCAAAATGACCAGGTCCGTGCCCCTGTCTATGGTAAGCCGCCGTACCTCCCCGGCGGTTTTGACGGGAGGCAGGAGCTCATATTCACTTTTCGGCAATAGCTCGGAAAGAAGATCGGATAATTTCTCATTGCTGCCGGCAACGAGAACGCGATATTTCATTTTCCCCGCTGCCATGGACATTCCTCTCTTTCCTTTCAGAATCGCATCATTTCCGGCAGGATCGAGCGGACAAAGGCACTTTCCGACGCGGCAGCCCGGGCATCGCGCAGGGTTTCCGGAAGGGCCTCCAGCCGGGAAAGCACCGCTTTGTCCGCGGTATACAGGTCCAGATTCGTCGGCGGCGGAGGAGTCATTCCTTTTTGGATGCCGTCAAGCCCCGCGTAGATCAGCAGGGCGAAGGCAAGGTAGGGATTGGCTGTGGGGTCGGGAGAACGAAGCTCCATACGACGGTATTCCCCCTGGGCCGCGGGGATGCGGATCAGCTGAGAGCGGTTTTCCGGAGACCAGGTGATATACCGGGGCGCTTTCTTTTCACCCAGACGACGGTAGGAGCTCTCCGTGGGGTTCAGGTAGGCAGTGATCTCCCGGATATGGGAAAGGATTCCCGCCATAAAGCTCTGGGCCACATCCCGACCGTCCCGGGCTTTGACGGAAATATTGATGTGCATACCGTTCCCGCTTTCCCCGGGGATGGGCTTGGGAGAAAAGTCGGCGTACAGGCCATTTCCCTGGGCCACCGCCTTGACAACGGACTGGAAGTGAATGGCGTTGTCTGCCGCGGTCAGGGCGTCGGAGTAGCGGAAATCGATCTCATTCTGCCCGGGGCCTTCCTCATGGTGGGAACGCTCGGGAAGAATACCCATGCTCTCCAGGGTCAGGCAAATCTCCCGGCGGACATTCTCCCCCCTATCCTCGGGAGCCACATCCAGATACCCCGCATGGTCGAAAGGTTCCTTGGTGGGTGTGCCGGATTCGTCATTTTTAAACAGGTAGAATTCAAATTCAGAGCCAAAGAACAGGGACAGTCCCTGCTCCGATGCCGCTCTGACCGCTTTTTCCAGAATCCATCGGCTGTCCAGCGGGAAAGGGGTCCCGTCGGGATACTGAATCCGGCAGAACATGCGCACGACCTTGCCGGCGGAGGGCCGCCAGGGGAGTGTGGAAAGCGTGGAGGGAATGGGAAACAGAAGAAGGTCGGAATTAACCGCACAGCCAAAACCGGGGATGGCGGAGGCGTCGAAGGATATTCCCTGGGAAAAGGCCCGGGATAGCTCCTGGGGCATAATGGAAATGTTTTTCTGCCTTCCGCTGGGATCGCAGAAAGCCAGGCGGATAAACTTAACATCCTCCTGCTCAATATACTCAAAGATGTCCTGCTCAGTGTACAGCATAGCGATTCTCCTCTGCTACCCAATGTGCTTGCCCAAAAAACGGGAAAAGACCGGAAACCGGTCACCTTATATGGAAATTATACCCTTGGGTCCGTGGCTCTGTCAATCTTTTTTTCTTTGTGGAATTGCAACAAACATTCTCCGAGACTGCAAATAGTCCGATGTGTGATTTACCAAAATGTGATTTTTGCAAGAAAAAGTTGTTGACATTGCAAAAGCGGCGCGTTACTATATGGCCAACAAAGCCCACCGGCTTTCTTGAAATGGATAGGGAAACGACAAAGATGTCATTTATGGGAAAACCATAAATGTATCCTTGTCGTTTTTTTATTTTACAGAAACGGGAGGAAGAAAATATGGAGACCACGATTTTGGAAACCATGGAAGCGGAAATGTTTGGTATCTGGTTTCTGATCGGAGCCGCCCTGGTGTTTTGGATGCAGGCCGGCTTCGCAATGGTGGAAACAGGATTCACCAGAGCGAAAAACGCAGGCAATATTCTGATGAAGAACCTGATGGACTTCTGCATCGGCACCGTTGCGTTTATTCTGATTGGCTTCGGGCTTCTGCTGGGCGAAGACCTGGTTGGCTTGATCGGCAAGCCGGGCTTTGACATTTTCACGGCTTATGAAAGTTTTGATTGGTCCAATTTCGTTTTTAACCTGGTGTTCTGTGCGACGACAGCGACCATCGTCTCCGGCGCCATGGCGGAGCGGACCAAGTTCCTGTCCTACTGCGTGTATTCCGGTGTGATTTCCGCACTCATCTACCCCATCGAAGCCCACTGGATTTGGGGCGGCGGCTGGCTTGCCCAGCTTGGTTTCCATGATTTTGCCGGGTCCTGCGCCATTCATATGGTAGGCGGCATCTCCGCTCTCATCGGCGCGAAGATCCTGGGACCCCGGATTGGCAAATTTCAGAAGGACGAAACCGGAAAGATTGTGAAAATCCGGGCGTTCCCCGGCCACAACCTGCCCATTGGCTGCCTGGGCGTGTTCATCCTGTGGCTGGGCTGGTACGGCTTCAACGGCGCGGCGGCAACAAGCCTGGACCAGCTGGCTTCGATTTTCCTGACCACGACGATTGCCCCCGCGGTGGCGACGGTGGTATGTATGATCTTTACCTGGGTGAAATACGGTAAGCCTGATGTGTCCATGTGCCTGAATGCGTCCTTGGCGGGACTGGTGGCCATCACCGCTCCCTGCGACGTAACGGATGCGCTGGGTTCCGTGATAATCGGCGGTGTAGCCGGTGTCCTGGTGGTGTTCGGTGTGTGGCTCCTTGACTACAAGCTCCATGTTGACGATCCTGTGGGCGCCGTTGCGGTGCATTGCCTGAACGGAATCTGGGGCACCCTGGCAGTTGGCCTGTTTGCCACCCCCACTGCGCCGGGTTACAGCATTGCCAATGCTGCCGGCAAGGAGCTGAAGGGCCTGTTTTACGGCGGCGGCTTCGAGCTCATGGGACTGCAGCTTCTGGGCTTTGTGTCCGTGGCTGCCTGGACCGCGGTGACGATTACGATTACGTTCCTTGTAATCCGGAAGGTTTTTGGTCTGCGGGTATCGGCGGAGGAAGAAATCGGAGGTCTGGATGCCACGGAGCATGGCCTTGCCAGTGCCTACGCCGGAATGGCGATGCTGCCCGAACCGGTATATGAGGACGGGGTTGTGGCGGTTGCCGGTGATGTTCCTCCCGCGGAGGCTGTGGAGGTTAAGAGAGTTCCGGAATTCCGGGAACCCGCTCCCGGCGGCGTTAAGATGACGAAGGTGGAAATCATCTGCAAGGAAGCCCGTCTGGAGGCGCTGAAGGAGGCCATGCTTGCCATTGGCATTACCGGTATGACGGTTTCCCATGTTCTCGGCTGCGGCGTGCAGAAGGGCCTGCCGGAGTACTACCGGGGCGTTGCGGTGGAAGCGACCTTACTGCCCAAGATTCAGGTAGACATTGTCGTGAGCAAGGTACCGGTTTCTCAGGTCATTGATACCGCCAAGCGGGTGCTTTACACAGGCCACATCGGCGACGGCAAGATCTTTGTCTATGATGTGGAGAATGTGGTCAAGGTCCGTACCGGTGAAGAGGGCTACGACGCTCTGCAGGATGTTGAATAAACAATCAATAAGGAATAGAATCAGCAGCTACTCCCCGGCGGAATCCGCCGGGGAGCCAGGTGCTTTTTATCAGG
>CAMEIK010000112.1 GCA_945918315.1 uncultured Clostridia bacterium | reverse complement strand
TCAAAAAACCGAACGGGCAGCATGAATATAGAAATCTATAAAATTTGCGGCAGGCTTTCGCCTGCCGCAACAAATGTATCAGGGGAAGATTACTGGTTCTTTACCAGGTCCTTTTCCTTGATGAAGAACCAGGTCAGGACGAAGCCGCCGATCAGGGAGACACACCAGCAGCCGGCGTAGACAAGGGCAGCCATGGGGTTCACTTCGCCGCCCATGTAGGTCATCATGGGGATGGCCAGCAGGCCGGAGGGGCCGAAAGCGGTGGAGGCAACACGCAGAGCCATGCAGATGGCGCCGCCGAAGCCGGCGCCCAGACCGGCAGTGATGAAGGGCTTGCCGAGAGGCAGGGTAACACCGTAGATCAGGGGCTCACCGACACCCAGAATGCCGGGGACGATGGCGCCTTCCACGTTGCGCTCGATGATGGCGTTCTTGACCCTCCGGGCCTTGATCCACAGAGCGATGGCAGCGCCGACCTGACCGGCACCGGCCATGGCCAGAGCGGGATACAGCTGGATGAAGCCGTACTTGGTCAGCAGCTCAGAGTAGAAGCCCACCAGGCCGTGGTGCAGGCCGAAGGTGACCATGGGCAGGAACAGAGCGGCGGACAGGAAACCGGAGACTACACGGACAGCGGCGATGCTGCTGTCACACAGGGTGGTGATGACCCAAACCATGGCGGAGGACACCAGACCCATAACGGGCATAATGGCGAAGATGTAGATAACGCCGCCGATCAGAATGGTCAGCAGGGGGGTAAAGACGGTGTCCATCACATCGGGCAGATGCTTGCGGATCCACCGCTCCAGGTAGCCCAGCAGCCACACGCCCAGGATAACGGCCAGAACGCCGCCCTTGCCGGCACGGAGAACAGCATTCAGAGTGCCGTCGCCCCAGCCGATTTCCACAGCGATGTTGGTGATATTGGCCATGCCGCTGATGCCGCCGATCATGCCGCCGAGAACGGGAGTGACCTTAAACTCCTTGGCGGCGTTGACGCCGACGAAGATGGACAGGTAGGTAAAGAAGCCCTGGCCCAGAGCGGTAAACAGCTGATGGGCAACATACTTGAAGCCGTCGCCGGCCTGGGGAGCCACATTGCCGAAAGCAATCAGGTTGGCGATGGCAACGCAGATACCATAAACGATGAAGCCGGGAATCAGGGGCGTGAAGATGTTGGCGATGTGCCGCAGCAGGGTCTTGATGCCGGTCTGCTTCTGGCCGGCCTTATTGATAGCCTTGTTCTCTTTCCAGTCCTTGCTCACGTCCATGCCGGGCTCCATATCGGTGGATTCCGTGATCTGCGCCAGCTCCAGGAACTCGTCGGTGACCTTTCTGGACTTGCCGGGGCCCAGAACGACCTGCAATGTCTCATCCTGAACGACGCTGATGACGCCCTCCAGACCCTTGATGCCTTCGACGTCGATCTTGCTGTAATCCTTGACGTCGATGCGCAGTCTCGTCATGCAGTTCTGCGCCCGGGTGACGTTTTCCTTGCCGCCAACCCGTTCCAGGATTTTCTCGGCCAACTCTTTGTTAGTCATACTTTAGAACCTCCCAAAATTTTTAACTATCAAATAAACATCCGGCTAACCCGATGCTTATTTCATAGCTTCACGAATGTGACCATTCGCTTTTTCCAGTTTTTCCTCTGCTTCTTCTCTGCCGCAGCCCACAAGGATCATCAAAATCGCGGTTTTTACCTTGTCTCCGGCCTGCAGAAGGGCTTCCTTTGCCTGCTCCCGGGCAACACCGGTAGCTTCCATGACAATGTTTTCCGCCCGGACACGAAGCTTCTCATTCGTGGGAACCACATCCACCATCAGATTCTGGAAGGCCTTTCCGCAGCGAACCATGGTGGCGGTGGAGATCATGTTCAGGATCAGCTTCTGGGCGGTGCCGGCCTTCAGCCGGGTGGAGCCGGTCAGGCACTCGGGGCCGGGCACCACCTCGATGGCCAGCTCCGCGGCTCTGCCCACGGCGGAACCGGGGTTGCAGGAGATGCCCACGGTGTGACAGCCCATTTCCTTGGCGTATTCCAGACCGCCCAGCACATAGGGGGTACGTCCGGAGGCGGCGATGCCGACCACCACGTCGGTCTTCGTCAGGCCGATGTTGGCAAGATCCTGACGGCCCAGGGCCGCGCTGTCCTCGGCACCCTCAACAGCCTTAATAAACGCCCTGTCTCCGCCGGCGATCAGGCCGACCACCACATCCGGGGAAACGCCGAAGGTGGGGGGGCACTCCGCGGCGTCCAGCACGCCCAGCCGTCCGCTGGTTCCGGCGCCCATATAGATGAGTCTGCCGCCGGCATCAATGGCTTCCGCCGACCAGGCAACACACTGGGCGATGTTCTCCAGCTGGGGCTTGATGGCTTCCGGAACCCGGGCATCTTCCTCATTCATAACGGTAACAATTTCCAGGGGGGACATAATGTCCAGATTCATGGTTCGGCTGTTCCGGGTTTCGGTAGACATGCCAGAAAGGTTCAGGCTCATCTCATCACTCCTGTTCTGCTTTTTTCTTCTTGACTTTTGTAATGTTTCGGATAATATGAGAATATACCATTCAACACTTTGTGTCAAGTTTTTTACAGAAATGTGGAATTTTGTTTCATCCCTTGATTTTTTCCATGGCGTCACAGCAGTTTTTATGAAACAAATTCAAAAACAGCATCGGTTTCTGGACGATTTCCACAAAGAAACGGAGGCCTTTTTCATGACAAGTCCCCTGCTTCGGCTGCAGGAACACATACCCACCCTCAGCCCCACGGAAAAAGCCGTGGCGTCCCAGATCCTGGAAAAGCCGGAACTGGTTTCTGAGCTGTGCATTCACGATCTTGCGAAGGTGACCTTTTCCTCCTCCTCCACCATCGTGCGTCTGTGCAGCCATATCGGTTTTTCCGGCTACCGGGATTTCCGCCGGGCCGTTACGGCGGAGCTGGCTGTGAAGGCGCAGACGAAAATCAATGAGCAGCGCTCCATTGCCCACACAGGCTCCCTGGAGGAGATCATTGAAAAGGTAACCTACCGGAACATTGTGGCCCTGGAGGACACCAAGGCACTGATGGATCCGATTGTGATCCGGCGCTGTGTGGATCTGATTCGGAACGCGCGGGTGGTTTATCTGTTTGGCATCGGCGCTTCCTTCTGCGCGGCAAAGGATGCCTACCTGAAGTTTCTCCGGATGAATAAAATGTGCGTCATCAATGAGGACTGGCACGCCCAGCTCCTTTCCGCGAGAAACGCGTCGCCGGAGGATCTGGGCATTGCCATCTCCTATTCCGGCAAAACGGTGGAGGTTATCGAATGCATGAAGGCTCTGCGGGAAAACCATACCCCTGTCATCGCCATCACCCGGATGGCCAGCACCCCCGTCGCCCAGCTTGCCGACGAAAAGCTCTATACCACCGCCCGGGAGACCCTGTTCCGCTCCGGCGCAATGTCCTCCCGAATCTCCCAGCTGAATATCATCGATATTCTTTATACCTATTGGGGAAATCTGGAATATGACCACACTCTGGATCAGCTGAGCAAAACCCACATTCACAAGCCCGGCGAGGATTTCCGGGAGTAAAAGAAAAGTCCCGAAGCCTGGCGGCTTTCGGGACTTTTGGAATTGTCAAAAAATGCGCGGGGCAGATGCGCTTACCGCTGCGTTTCCGGCGTCAGCAGAAAAGGCGTTTCCGGGCCAATAAAATCCAGCAGGGGCAGTCCGCGCTTGCTCACATGTCCGATCACATTCACCCGGGGATCGGCGGGGAAGTCCTGCCGGGCGATCATCACCTCACCGGAGTAGCGCAGGTACCGGGCATTGTCCATGGTGATGCTGCCCCTGGGCCGTATGGTACAGTTTTCCGGCTCCACAATCTTACCCTGGCAGGAATAGACCCGGGATTCCTTTACCCGGACCAGGGACGCGGGAGAGTCCTCCCGACAGGCAAAGGGCCGGTTTAACAGGTGGGCATATGCTTCCGCCATGGTACAGGGAAGAGAAAGGATCCCTCGGGCCTGATACAGGCGGATCCGGGCTTCCTCTCCGGAAGACAGCCCCGGGTCACCTATAAACACACCGTCACAGGCGTCCCTTTCGCACAGATCCATATATGCACTGGCCGGGCCGCAGCTTCGGTGCTCCTCCAGCGTGGGCAGTCCCTCCCGGATCGGGCCCCGCAGGGCTTCGTCTCCGGGAATAAAAGCGTAAACCTGGTACCCCAGCTCCCGCAGCCGGGCGGTCCTCCTGTCAAACTGGGCCCGGTCCAGTCCGGTCTCCGGCCGGGGGTAGAAATTATGGATGGCAAACACCTGCTTTCCCGCCCGGGCGATCCGCGCCGCGTCAGAAAGGGAAACGGTGGAGGCGTTCACGGCCACGGGAAGCGCAGCCGCCAGGGCACAGATCTCTTCGGTGGTCAGGCCGTAATCCACCCGCAGGGCATAGAGCCCCAGTTCCCGTGCCAAAAGGGCCAGATCCGGCTGCTGGAAGACGGCGCAGGTCTTCACGGAAACATCCGCGATAATCTGATAGCCCTTTTCCGCCAGCTTCCGGCAGGCCTGACGGGCAAAGGCACAGTATTCTTCGTTCATTTCCTCACTGATGTGCAGGGAGAGGAAAATAGGGACCCCCCGGGCATCCTCCCAGGCAAGGGCCGTCTCCACGGTTTCGGGCTGGGAAAGGTATACGGACCGCCCCATAGGAAGAACGGACATAAATAACGCCTCCTGTTTTGTGAATTGACAATTGACAATTAAGGAATCCCTTCGGGATGATTATAAAAAGACAAAATATATCTGGAAACAATTGGAATCATTTCAAAATCGTCCCGC
>CAMEIK010000111.1 GCA_945918315.1 uncultured Clostridia bacterium | reverse complement strand
GAACAAATTATGCGCGCAGCAGCCTGCAAAACCCTGCCAAAAAGCCCCGCAGGGGATTTTTGGCAGGCTGAGCCGTTCCCGGTGAAAAACGCCGGGAACGGCACAGGCTATACCTTCTGGCAGGACTCCTCTTCCGGGTTCAGGAACAGCTCTTCCACAATATCCGAGTGGGTCACGGGAATGGAAAGCTTCCGGACCTCCTCCGGTGTGAAGAAACGCAGTTCCCTGGATTCATGGCTTACCCGAAGTACCGGCTCCTCCGGCAGATCCAGGGCATACACCACAATGACCATCCGCCAGACGCTGCCGTCCCGATAGGCAGCAATCCGCCCCGGCTCTCCGTAAACCCGCAGCTTCCGGAAGCGTTCCGGAGGAACACGAAGTCCCAACTCCTCATAGACCTCCCGGACAATGGCCTGCAGGCCGGTCTCCTGTTTCTTTACACCGCCGCCCACCAGGCCCCACATATCCGAGTCCACCCGCCGCTCCAGCAGCAGCCGGCCTTTGCAGGTGATGATGGCGTTGGAACCCAGCTTCGCCCGTTGGGTTGGTCTGGGGGCATTTTTCGGGTCGCCTCTGTAAAAGGTTACAATGGACAAATCCATCCCTCCTAATTGTTCACGCCGTGGTGGGCCGTTGGGCTGTCACTCTCAAGGGGCAGGAACCGATACCCCCGGTCCTGAGCCCAGAGAATAATGTCCTCCACCGCGTCCACACTGTAATCATGAATATCATGCTGAAGCACAACACTGACCCGGTGATTCATTAGCCCTTCAATCACATTCTCCCGCACCTGCTTTGCCGTATGGGCGTTTCCCGCGTCATCACTGTCCACATTCCAGTCGAAGTACCGGAAGCCAGCATCCTCCACCGCCCGGGTCAGGGTGCTCATGATTCCCTTGGAGAACCGACGGCTGACCGTATTGGAGCTTCCGCCCGGGAACCGCATCAGCCAGGTCTCCACCCCGGTCTCCCGGCGGATTGTTTCCTGCATATCATAAAGGTCCCGGAAATACGCCTGGGGGTCCGAATAGATCTTTTCATAGTCATGGCTGGCCGTGTGAACACCGATACTGTGACCACCGTTCACAATCTCCCGGAGAAGCTCCGGGCTTTCATCCCCCACCACAAAGAACGTAGCTTTCACATCGTACTTTTTCAGAACCCTGAGCAGCGCGTGGGTATAGGGCCCCGGACCATCGTCAAAGGTCAGGTAAATCACCTTCCCTTTTGGAGTCACGGTATCCTGCCGGGCAGCGCCGCGAACCGTAAAGTTCCGGGTCAAAGACGCCTCATTTCCCACCGCGTCCCGCACCAGATAGGTCACAGGATAGGTGCCGGGCGTCAGCCAGTCCACCTCGCCGGAAACCTCCACCGCGTCGGTCAGGTCCCCGTCCATATTATCCTCGGCGGAGTAACCGGGGTCCGCAAAGCAGGTGCCAACCGCAAAGCTGTACTCCGCACCACCGATCAGACTGATTACGGGAGGGGTACGGTCCACAATGGGGATTTTCCGCTCAGCGAAAGCGGGATTTCCGGAGGAGTCCAGCACCGCGTAGGTCACCAGCCCCTCCTCTTCAATCCGGATAACGCGGTCCGTAATATCCCCGTCAAAATTATCCGTAGCGGCAAAGCCTGCCTCAACATAATCCTTTCCCGGCAGCAGGTCCTCCGGATCATCCGGTGTCAGAGTAATCACGGGGCATTGGGTATCCACTACCCGCACCGTTCTGCTGGCGCTGGCCCGGAGGGAGCGGAGCTGGGCGGAATAGGTAATGGTATGCTTTCCCAGATGTCCGTCCTCCACGGTTCCCTCGGTTCGGACCTCCACCCCCGGGTCAATTCCATCCTTCCAGAACAGGCTGCCCCGAAGCAGCACTGACGCACCGGGGTCCGTAAATGTCTGCCCGTATTCCAGAATGGTGTCGCCCGGTCCCTCCGGAATCACGGACAGGGAAAATCGGTTCACCCGAAACACAACCACCCATGCCGCGGCAGCGGCAGCAACTATCAAAAGCAGCGCGATCAGCCAGCGCCGTTTCCCGTGCTTTCGAACGGGTCGAAACAAATTCTCTTCCATATATTCTCTCTTTTCCTGGAGTTTACATAACTATACATCATTCCGTGCGAAAAAGGAAGCCCCTTTCGTAAAAATTAAGAATTATTTTGCCGTTTCTCCCGGCTGTTTTCCTTTTTTCACAGAACGGACATTTTTCGACTTTTGTTTTTCCGTGACCCGGCGAAATGCCGCTTCCCCCGGGCGTACTTGACATTATTCACATTTTATAGTATAATTGGCTGAGATTTTTCCGGAATGGAGACTGTTTATGAAAAAATTTTTCCGCATTCTGGTCCCCGTGCTGATGGGCACACTGATCATCGCCAGCATCGGATGGTACCTGTTTGTTTATGACCGGGACTTTACCCGGGATATGCTGCTGGAACAGGCCCGTTATCAGGACCTGCATGGAAACACCCGCCTGTCCGCCTGGTTCTACGACCGGGCCTATGAGCACTCCGGGCGGGATGAGAACGTGGCAATTGAGCTTGCCAACCAGTACAAGTCCGACGGGAACTACACCAAGGCGGAGGTAACCCTCTCCAAGGCGCTCTACACGACCCCCACTACGGAGCTGTATATTGCCCTCTGCAAAACCTATGTGGAGCAGGACAAGCTGATGGACGCGGTGGCTCTGCTGGAAAGTATCCAGGATCCTGCCATTCAGGCATCCATCGAGACCCTCCGCCCAGAAGCTCCCACCGCGGACTTTGAGCCGGGATTTTACAGCAAATATATCAGCGTTTCCCTCAGCTCCAAATCGGGCAAGGTGTACTGGACAACCAGCGGTGAGTACCCCTCCGTATCTGACGCTCCCTATTCCACTCCCATCCCCCTTTCCTCCGGTGAAACCCTGATCCAGGCTATCTGCGTGGACGACACCGGTCTTGTCAGTCCCATCACCGTACTGGGTTATACCGTCGGAGGCGTGGTGGAGCCCGCTGTCTTTACCGATCCGGCCATCGAAGCCTCGGTCCGGGAGCTGCTGGATATCGGTGAGGGCAAGGTCCTGTATACCGATGCCCTGTGGGGAATTACGGAGTATACCGTTCCCACCGATGCCAAAAGCCTTGACGACCTGGCTCTCATGCCCTATCTGCTGAGCCTGACCGCCGCGGATCTGCAGCTTGATAATCTGAACGGCCTTGCCAACGTGCCCAAGCTGGAGAAGCTGGATCTCAGCGGCAGCCGCTTCCCCGCTGACAGCCTGAGTATCATCGCGTCTCTTCCGCTGCTGGAGGAATTGAGCCTGTCCAACTGCTCCCTGAGCACGGTTTCCGGACTGGAAGCGGCAGGCAACCTGCGGGTTCTGGACATCAGCAATAATACCATCCGAAACCTGGAGCCTGTTTCCAGTCTGGTCTTCCTGACGGAGCTTTCCATGGGACACAACGCCCTGACTTCTCTGAAGGAAATCACTTCCCTGACGGATCTTGAGACGCTGGACGTTTCCTACAATTCCCTGACCTCCCTGGAGCCCATCAGCGGATGCGTGAAGCTGAGAAGTCTGAACGCCGCCGGAAACCAGATTTCCAATCTGTCCGGTATTTCCAGCCTCAGCGCTCTGGGCAGCCTGGCGCTGGACTATAACGCTCTGACGGATATTTCTCTGCTGGGCTCCTGCACCGGTCTGTCGGAGCTGCGGATTTCCAACAATACCATTTCCGACCTGTCCGCTCTTAGTGGTCTGACAGTGCTGGAGATCTTCGATTTCTCCTACAATCAGGTGGAGTCCCTTCCCAAGTGGTCCTCCGACGCCAAGCTGCGGGTCATCAGCGGCGCCCACAATGTTCTGACCAGCATTGACGTTCTTGCCGGGATGGCGGATCTGACCTATGTCAGCATGGACTATAACTCTCTTACCAGCGTGAACGCTCTGGCGGACTGTGCCAATCTGGTGCAGGTGAATGTATACGGCAATGATATTGACGATGTCTCCGCCCTGACGGCTCATAATATTATCGTCAATTACGACCCCACGTAAAAGGAGACTTTTATGGATTACCAGGACATGAACGCCCAGACCATTGACCGCTGGGTTCGAGAGGGCTGGGAATGGGGAGTTCCCGTTTCCCACCAGGCCTACCGGAATGCCCTGAAAGGAATCTGGGAGGTACTTCTCACACCCACAAAGCCTGTGCCCAAAGCATGGTTTGGGGATCTCAAAGGAAAGCATATTCTGGGCCTTGCCAGCGGCGGCGGCCAGCAGATGCCCATATTCGCCGCTCTTGGCGGGATCTGCACCGTGCTGGACTATTCCCCTGCCCAGCTGGAAAGCGAGCGCATGGTTGCCCAGCGGGAGGGCTATGACATCCGAATCCTCCGGGCGGATATGACGAAGCCCCTCCCCTTTGCTGACAGCAGCTTTGATCTGATTTTCCATCCGGTATCCAACTGCTATGTCCGGGAGGTTCGTCCCATCTTCCGGGAATGCTTCCGGGTTTTGAAGCCCGGCGGTGTCCTCCTGGGCGGCTACGATATGGGCATCAATTTCCTGGTGGATGAGAAGGAGGAACGGATTGTTCACGGACTTCCTTTTGACCCCATCGCAGACCCCGCTCTGATGGCAGAGCTTCAGCAGACCGACTGCGGTGTGCAGTTCTCTCACACCCTGGAAGACCAGCTGGGCGGCCAGCTTGCAGCCGGGTTTCAGATCACGGATCTCTACGAGGATACCAACGGATACGGCAGACTTCACGAAATGGGGATCCCCTCCTTCGCCGCTGTCCGCGCCGTAAAACCGGAATAAGACACGAATGGGGCTGTCTCACTAAGAAGTCTCTTT
>CAMEIK010000110.1 GCA_945918315.1 uncultured Clostridia bacterium | reverse complement strand
TGTCAACTGTCAATTGTCAATTGTCAATTCGGCGAAGCCGTTTAATTTCCATTTGTCTGCCCCGAAAAAAGGGCCGGGGCGGGAAAGCTTCCGCGGGAAAATCGCCCCGCGCAAGCTTCCGCCCACAGCCCCGGACAGTTTTACACCCGGACAAAGCCGGCAATCACCACGTCCAGAATCATGAGACCGTACCCGATGACGCGCAGCTTCTTTTCCTCCTCCGACCAGACATTATCCGGCGCGGTCAGCTGCCGCCGCTGAAAGGAAATCTTGGCCCGCATGAGGCAGTACATTCCGATCAGCAGGAGGATAATCATAATGATGTTTTTTATGGTATCCGGTGTCATAGACGCTTATTTTACCAGTTCTTCGACGTACGCTCTCAAGGCATCGTCGGTGCAGCCGGCCCGGAAGCACTCCAGGAACCGGGGAGTCAGGCTCTTCTTTACGATGTCGGGGTCCACTTCCTTCAGGCCCTCGATGAGGGGCTTGCAGGTGGCCTGCTTCATCCGGAACAGGTTGGCGGCGTTCCGGTTCTGGGATTCCCGGCGCTCCTGGGGATAGCCCAGGCCCTTGGGGGAGCCGAAGGCCTTCTCAAACATGGTGTGAATGTTCAGCTCCGCGCCCCAGCCGAAGCCCTTGGCGTAAGGAATGGACAGTGCGTTGCCGTTGTTGATCTGCAGGAACAGGTAGGCGTCGGTGGGCTCGATGCAGTAGCCGCAGACCACGCCGGGGAAGGCGTTCAGGGCCATGAGGGCACCCTGGCCGGTGCCGCAGCCGGTGACCACGAAGTCGGCGGCGCCGCTGTTCAGCAGAAGAGCCGCCTGGACACCCAGGTTCAGGTAGGTCAGGTAGTAAGGATCGTCGTCACAGCACATACCGGTGTTGTACACGGTGTGGCCCATGGGCTCCACAACATCCTTGAGCTGAGCCAGGACAATGGCATTCTTGGAGGCCTGGCTGAATTCATTCATCATCGCGATTTTCATAGGTTATTTCCTTTCTGAAAAAGGCGAATGAATTACTCCATTCGCCTTTCTTTTCATGTTATTCCTTGCTGCCGTTGTCGGCGTACTCGAAGGTATAGCGGTCGTTGGAACCAATCATGCGGATGTAGTCCTTCACGAATTTCTTGATGGCGGCTTCCGCGGTCATCATGATCTCCATGTAGTTGGTGCCGGGCTTTTCTTCCCACTTGGCCTTCATGGCAACCTCAGCGGCATGGAAAGCGTCGGTGCAGACGTTGATCTTGTTGATGCCGCCGGCAACTGCCTTGCGGATGTTCTCCTCACCGGAGCCGGAGCCGCCGTGGAGAACCAGGGGCATCTTCAGAGCGGCCTTCAGCTCGGCAAGACGCTCAAAGTCCAGGGTGGGCACATAACCTTCGGGATACTTGCCGTGAGCGGTGCCGATGGCAACAGCCAGCGCGTCGATGCCGGTACGGGCAACATAGTCCTTGGCCTGCTCCACGTTGGTATACATATCAGAGGTTTTTCCGTCGCCGTCAGCAGCCTGGCCCACATGGCCCAGCTCGCCTTCCACGCTGATGCCCTTGGCGTGGGCCAGATCCACCACCATGCGGGTGCGTCTGACATTTTCCTCATAGGGAAGGGCGGAAGCGTCGATCATCACATTGGTGAAGCCCTTGTGAATGGCCATCAGCTCCGCGTCCCAGGAGGGACCGTGGTCCAGGTTCAGGCACACGGGAACATCCGCCCGCTCCGCCATGTTGATCACCAGGGGAACGATGTCGTCGGGATGGGCGTGCTTGGTCATCTGGCCAACACCCATCTGCACGATGATGGGGGAATGCTCCTCGCTGGCGGCTTCAATAACGGCACGAGCCATTTCCATATTGATACTGTTGACAGCCATAACGGCGTAGCCGTCCCGGTTGGCATTGTCCAGCATTTCTTTCATACTTACTAACATAAATCCGGTAAACCTCCTCAGATTTTTCTTTTGTTGCATATTATGGGGGCCGGAAGAATCCGGTCCCCCATAAATATTTCTTATTCGGAAGCCTTTGGCAAACCGGCCGAAGCCGGTTTGCCGAGATTATCAAAGCTTTCTATGGACGCTTCTCCCCGGAGGGAACGGGTATCAGACCTCGATATCCAGCTCGACGATTTCTTCTTCCTTGTTGTCATCCTCGCTGGGCATCTTCTTCAGGACAGCATACAGAACACCGGTGATGACGGAGCCGATGACACAGGCCAGGATCCACAGACCCAGCTTATTGGACAGAGGAGCGACAAAGATACCGCCGTGAGCAGCGGGAGTGTTGACGCCCCAGGCCATGGCCAGACCGGAAGCAACAGCAGAGCCGATCATGGAGGTGGGGATCACGCGCAGGGGATCCTCAGCAACGAAGGGCAGCACGCCTTCCGTGATGAAGCACAGACCCATGGGGATGCAGGTGTAAGCGGCATCCTTCTGCTGACGGGTGAACTTCTTGGGAGCGATGATGGCAGCCAGGCCCATGCCGATGGCAGGAGTCATACCGCCGATGATCTTGGCGGACTCAGCGCAGCCGCCGATGCCGTCGGGCATATCAGCGTACAGAGCGTTGGCAGCCATGGAAGCGGTCTTGTTGACGGGGCCGCCCATATCGAAGCCCATGCAGGCACCGATAACGGCACCGACCACGAACAGGGAGCCTTCGGCCAGGCTCTGGATCCAAGCCTGGAAGGCCATCATGACGGCGGCGATGGGACGCATCAGAACGCCGAAGAACACGAAGCTGCCAACCATGGTAGCGAGGACGGGGATCACCAGAACGGGCATCAGGCCAGCCAGAGCCTTGGGCACCTTCCAGGTCTTCATCCACTTGACGAAGTAGCCGATCAGGAAGCCCATCAGCATAGCGCCGATGAAGCCGGTCTTGGTGGGGCCGCCGGCGAAGTAGCCGATGGCGAAGCCGGGGACGATGCCCGGACGGTCAGCGATGGAGAAAGCGATACCGGCGCACAGGAAAGCGTAGGCCCAGTTGAAGCCGAAGCTGTTCATCTTGCCCAGGACAGCCATAAAGTCGCTGACCTTCCAGATGGAGTAGCCGGAGAACTCCAGGCCGGCAATCAGAGGATCGGACAGGGCAACGCCGGACCAGCTGAACGCCTTCTGGACAGCACCGACGATACCGGCCATAACGACCATGGGGATCAGGAAAGAGATACCCGTCATAATGTGCTTTTTAACATCAGAGATCTTCATAAGATAGTTTCCTCTCCTTCATAATAGGATATCATAGGATGGTGTTCGCGCGAGTCGGATTATTTCGCAGCCAGTTTCTTCTCGATGGTAGCGATGAGACTCTTGGGCTGCTTCATTGCCAGCGAAATCGGCACATCCACAATCCGTTTGCCCGCGAAGCGATCGGTTCCGCGGATGGCGATATCATGGCTGAAGATGATGACGTCGGCGTCCTTAATGTCCGCGGCGGTCAGCTCGTTCTGAACGCCCGCGGAACCCTGGGTCTCCACTTTGCATTGATGACCCATCTCCTCGGCTGCCTTCTGAATCTTCTCTGCCACGATGTAGGTGTGTGCAATTCCAGCTGTGCAGGCTGTTACTGCCAGGATTTTCATCCCGTATTCCTCCTTCCCCCCAAGGATATTACCTAATCACAGGCTTCCTGAAATCAAAGCGCTGTGAGAAAGCCAAATGTAAATAAAGGTCGCGCCGAAATCAGAAATCCAGATCCAGATCCATGATTTCTTCCTTGGAGTCCACAGACTCCAGCTCCTCGTCCTCGGCCAGAATCGCGGCGATGATCTCGTCGGGGGTCTGACACTGATGCAGACGGGCAAGACGGGCTTCGTTGCCCAGCTTGCCGGCAAGCTGAGACAGGAGCATCAGGTGGTTGGAGGCGAACTCCGTGTCCACAAAGACGCAGAACAGGAAAACCAGGGTGGATTCCTGCCAGCCGTCGTCTTCCATGCTGCTCTCCCAGCGGATGGGATTGAGGGTGCGGCCGATGGCAATGCCGATTTTCTTGGCGGCGGTGGACTTGCCGTGGGGAATGGAGATTCCCTCGCCCATACCGGTGGGGCCTTCGGCTTCCCGCTCGTAAATGTCGGAAACAAACTGCTCCACATCGTCAATGTAGCCGTTGCGCAACAGAACCTGAGCCAGGTTCCGGAGCACCTCGTCCTTGGTGGTGCCCTCCACGGACAGGTCAATAATAGCAGGGTTCAGGATAGAACTAAGATCCATAATCGTCTTCCTTTCTTAATGTGCGATATGAAAGCCGGGAGCCCGTAAGGAGCCGGCTTATCCCTTGACAAGTATGTTGTGCATGGCGATAATCTCGCTGTCGGAGACGAAGTCCGCCTTCACCTGGGCCAGCTCATCGGCAAGCTCCGAAAAATGAATGCACTTGATGTCGCTGCGCAGCTCGGAAAAATCCGCCGCGTTATGGAAAGCAATCCGGGCCTCAATATGTACCTTCGGGAAGAGCTTGGCAATCCGGGCAATGTAGGCCTTGGCATCCGCCGTGGGGTTGGGGTGGCGGTAGGTGTGGTTCTTCCCTTCCTTATCCGGACGGATGACATTCCAGTTTTTCTGGTTGGGGTTTCCCAGATATTTTCCGGTGGCACGGTCAAAGCTCACGACCATAATGCCCTTGTTATAGAAAATCACGCAGAATTTGCTCTTGCCGCCGCCCTCCTTGGTCAGGGAGGAATAGACAATCCGGTGAACGCCGATTTTTCCACGGAGATACCCGCTTTCGGAGCAGTTGCGCAGCACCACATACCGATAAAAATAAGCAAAAAAACTGCCATAAATATCGTTATAAATATCGCCCTTGCAGCTTTTGTGCAGCCGGATGCCCTGAAGAAGCCAGGCAAAGAGCATGACGCTGACAATGGTGAGAAGCAGTAATGCCATTGGTTCCATACGCCGTTTCTCCCTCCGTCAGGTCCGCGTTCGGACAGTATTCTGCATAAAGAAA
>CAMEIK010000109.1 GCA_945918315.1 uncultured Clostridia bacterium | reverse complement strand
ATCACCATGGTGAAGAATGATGAGTACTTCGCTGGCGCTGCCAAGATCGACACCATCATCTTCAAGATCGTCACTGATGACAATGCCAAGGCTCTGCAGCTGAAGGAAGGCACCCTGGATCTGGCACAGGTCACCCCCAAGGATGCCCAGAACTTCAAGGACTCCAAGGATCTAACCATCTACGATATGGCTACTGCTGACTACCGTGGTATCCTCTACAACTTCTGGAATCCCTACTGGCAGGAAAACGGTGATCTGATCCCTGCCATCAGCTACTGCATCGACCGTCAGGCCATTGTGGATGCTGTCCTGCTGGGCGAAGGCTTCGTAGCTTACAGCCCCATTCAGCTGAATGAGTACAACTATGATGGCGTTGAGAAGTACACCTACGATCTGACCAAGGCAGAGGCTGCATTCAAAGTTGCCGGCTGCGAGAAGGATGCAGATGGCTTCTGGTGCCGTAACGGTGAGCGCATCTCTTTCACCATCAATGCAACTCCCGGCGATCAGGTTCGTATCGACATGGCACAGATCGCTGCCCAGCAGCTGCAGGAAGCCGGTCTGGATGTGAAGGCCAATGTTCCTGCTGACGGCATTGACTGGGGCGGACAGGAGTGCTGCATCATCGGCTGGGGTTCTCCCTACGATGCTGACGATCATACCTATAAGGTCTTCTCCACCGACGCAGGCGCTAACTACTCCGGCTACTCCAATGCAGAAGTTGACGAGTGGCTGAAGAAGGCCCGTCAGACCGACGACCCCGCTGAGCGTGCCGAGTGCTATAAGCAGTTCCAGATTGCTATGGCAAAGGCTCCCGCCTACACCTTCTTTGCTTACATCGATGCCATATTCATTGCGGACAGCAATATCAAGGGAATCGATGCCAATACCGTTCTGGGTCACCACGGCGTGGGCATCTTCTGGAATGTCACCGAGTGGACCATCGAGTAATGTATTAGACGCACCATATAAGGGGCTGGTTTCCAGCCCCTTAATGCACATTTACCTGTCATTACGAACCAGTCCGCAGACTGGTGTGGCAATCTCCTGAGGTTACCCTACCATTGTACGGATTGATGATAAAAGCTTTATTATAGATAGGAAAGGACCCTATGGAAGAATTACTGACAATCGAAAATCTGTCCGTGGGAATCGCCTCCCCGGCGGGAAAGGTGCAGGCTGTCCGGGATGTGAGCTTCACGCTGCACCCTGGTGAGGTGCTTGCCATCGTAGGCGAGAGCGGCTGCGGAAAAAGTATGCTCTGCAAGACCATTATGAAGCTGCTGCCCAAGTCTGCCAAGATCGAGGGAGGCAAGATCATCGCCAACGGTGTGGATATTACTGACTACTCCGATAAGGATATGCGCAAGCTCCGGGGCAAGCTGTTTTCAATGATTTTCCAGGACCCCATGACAGCCCTGAACCCTACCATTCCCATCGGCAAGCAGATTGCCGAAGCCATTCTGGTCCACGAGCCGAAGCTCCCCAAAGAAGAAGTGTATAACCGGGTTATTGAACTGATGAAAATAGTGGGCATTCAGCAGCCCCATGAGCGGTACAAGCTGTATCCCTACAATTTCTCCGGCGGTATGCGGCAGAGAAGCGTGATGGCCATTGCTCTGGCGGCTAATCCCAAGATCCTGTTGGCAGACGAGCCTACCACTGCTCTGGATGTGACTATCCAGGCACAGATTCTGGATCTGCTGAAGGGAATCCAAACCAAGCTGGGCACGGCCACGATTCTTGTGTCCCACGATTTGGGTGTGGTGGCAAGATGCGCTGACCGGATGGCAATTATGTACGCAGGCAAAATCGTGGAGATCGGCACTGCCGAGGAAGTGTACCACGATCCCCGGCACCCCTACACTTGGGGACTGATGCAGTCCCTGCCTGCTCTGAACAAGGGCGCAAAGGAACTGAAAACCATCCCCGGTATGCCTCCTACGCTGATCGATCCGCCCAAGGGTGACGCCTTTGCCTGCCGGAATGAATATGCTCTGGAAATCGACTATCACGAACAGCCACCCATGTTCAAAATCACGGACACCCACTATGCGGCAACCTGGCTCTTAGACCCCAGAGCACCCAAAGTAGAATCACCGATGGGAGGGAAACGCAATGTCTGAGATTTTACTGGATGTACAGCACCTTTCCCACGTGTTCAAGCTGGGCAAGCATGCCGTCATCAAAGCGGTGGACGATGTGTCCTTCCAAATGAAGAAGGGTGAGATCTTCGGCCTTGTGGGCGAGTCCGGCTCCGGCAAGTCCACCGTTGCCCGGTGCATTATGAATATCTACAAGCCTACTGCTGGTAAGATCCTCTATAACGGCATCGATGTATGCGATAGGGCGCAGTTCCGCAAGCACCATAAAATGCTGGAAGCAGACCGTCAAATCATCTTCCAGGACTCCACTTCAAGCCTGAATCAGCGCATGACGGTGGCAGACATTATCGCAGAGCCGATGTCCATTCATCACATCAAGCCCCCCAGAGGTTCCTTACGTGCAGAAGCAGAATTTCAGCTCAGCTATGTGGGAATGGATGCAACCTATTTGGACAAATACCCCACGGAGCTTTCCGGTGGTCAGCGGCAGAGAGTTGCCATTGCCCGGGCCCTTTCCATGGAGCCGGAGCTGCTGGTGGCAGACGAGCCCATTGCATCACTGGATGTGTCCATCCAGGCGCAGATCATCAATCTGCTGCGCCACTGCAACCGGGAACACGGCTGTTCCATGCTGTTCATCGCCCATGACCTTTCCATGGTGGAGTACCTCTGCGACCGGGTGGGTGTCATGTACCACGGTAAACTGGTGGAGGTTGCACCTACGGCAGAACTCTATGCAAATCCCCAGCATCCCTATACCAAGGCGCTGCTGTCTGCCATTCCCATTCCCGACCCCATTGCAGAGCGAAGCCGGAAACGCATGGACTTTGACGAAGTAACCTTTGACCGTGACGGTGTGCTGACAGAGATTGCACCCGGCCACTATGTACTGCGAAAGGAGAATGCCAAATGAGAAGAAATCCTTTCGTCTATTACTGCAAGAAAGCCCTCGTATTTTTGGTGAGTGTATTTGTCCTTTCTGTGGCAGTATTCTACATCTCCCGCCTTGCTCCCGGTGATCCGCTGATGAGCTATTACGGGGAGCGGGTGGAGAAAATGTCCGTGGATGAAAAGGAAGCCGCCCGGGAGAAGCTGGGCCTGAATGACCCCATCCATATCCAGTACATCCGTTGGGTGGAAAACGCTGCCAAAGGTGACTTTGGCATCTCCTTTAAGTACAAGCAGGATGTGATGGAGGTCATCGGCCAGAGGATCGGCTTTACCCTGATCTTGGGAGGTATCGGCTTTGCGCTCACTTTTGTGGGCGCACTGCTCCTTGGCGTGCTTTGCGCTTGGTATGAAGACAAATGGGTGGACAGAGTCCTTTGCAAGGGCGGCACGCTGCTGAGTTGTATCCCGGAGTTTTGGTTGTCGCTGGTTCTGATCCTGGTCTTTGCGGTAACGCTGCACTGGCTCCCCAGCAGCGGTGCTTATGATATTGGCTATAAGGATGATGTTCTGAACCGCATCGAGCATCTGATCCTCCCGTTGGTCATCGTGGTGCTGCAGCACTTATGGTACTATGCTTATATGATCCGCAACAAGCTGCTGGAGGAAACCAGAGCGGACTATGTGCTGCTGGGCAAATCCAAGGGCCTGTCTAAGAAAGAAATCATGTTCAAGCACTGCCTGCGGAACATCCTGCCCTCCTATATCAGCATCATGGCCATCTCTGTTCCCCATGTGGTGGGCGGCACTTATATTGTAGAAACCGTGTTCAGCTATCCCGGCATCGGTGCGCTGTCCTACGAAAGCGCCCGGTTCCATGATTACAATCTGCTGATGGTGCTTTGCATGATGACCGGAATCTTGGTGATCTTCTGCAATCTGATCGGTCAGATCATCAACGAGAAGATCGACCCCAGAATCAAGGCAAATGAGGTCGTGGAGACATCGGAGGTGACCAGAGTATGACAGAAAACGAACTGTTTACCATGGTCGGCATCCGACCCGAACCCGTTGCACCTAAAAAGAAAGTGAGCCGCCTGAATGGCTTCCCCTGGGTATCTGTTATTCTGATGGCAACCATCGTTCTGTGCTGCCTGTTTGCGGAAGTGCTGATGACCAAAGATCCCAGCTACCTGGACCTAAAGAACTTCAATATAGCGCCTAATGCTGAGTTTCTGTTCGGCACAGACACTCTTGGCCGAGATATTTTCTCCGGCATTTGGTATGGCGGTCGAATCTCCATTACCATCGGCTTCCTGGCAACCTTGATCTCCACCTTGATTGCGGTGGTCTACGGCTCTGTCAGCGGCATTGCCCCTGCGTGGTTGGATACTCTGATGATGCGCTTTACGGAGATTTTTCTCAGTGTGCCGGGGCTGCTGTTGGTTCTGTTCCTGCAAGCAATCCTGGGCGAAGCCAATGTACTGACCCTGTCTATCGTTATCGGTGTGACCAGTTGGGCAAGTATCGCCAAGGTCATTCGTACCGAAGTCCGGCAGATCCGTAACAGCGAGTATGTAGTTGCATCAAAGTGCATGGGCGGCAAGTTCTTCCATATTCTGCGCAAGCACCTGGCGCCCAACTTTATCGCTTCCATCATGTTCATGGTGGTGATGAATGTCCGTGGCGCCATCGGCTCTGAGTCCACCCTCAGCTTTATGGGCATGGGCCTGCCGCTGGAGATCATCTCCTGGGGCAGTATGCTGTCCCTGTCCGAAAAGGCATTACTGACAGATAGCTGGTGGATCATTATCATCCCCGGTGCTTTCCTGGTGACGCTTCTGATGTGCCTGACGAACATCGGCAACTACCTACGCAAGGCTGCCAACCGGAAGGAGAGTAATCTGTAATGGAAGAATTACGAGCCATTTTGATCGCTCACGCCAAGCGGTATCCGCTGATGCAGCCTA
>CAMEIK010000108.1 GCA_945918315.1 uncultured Clostridia bacterium | reverse complement strand
TCGCCGGAGCGGTGGGGCATGGACTGCCAGATCTCGTCGCAGGTGAAGGCCAGAATGGGGGCAAAGAGCTTTGCCATGGCATCCAGAATGAGATACAGGGCACTCTGCGCGGAGCGGCGGCGCAGACCGTCCTTTTCTTCGCAGTACAGCCGGTCCTTGAGAATATCCAGGTAGAAGGAGCTGAGCTCCACGACGCAGAAGTCGTTGATGGCGTGGGTGACGACGTGGAACTCATAGCCCATGTATGCCTTGCGGCAGGCACTGATGAGACTGTTCAGCTTGGTCAGAGCCCAGCGGTCCAGCTCCTCCATGTCGTCAGGGGCCACCAGATTGTCGGGGTCAAATTCGTTCAGGTTGCCCAGGCAGTACCGGGCGGTATTGCGGAATTTCAGGTAGTTCTGGGCGATCTGCTTGAAGATCTCCTTGGAGCACCGCACATCCGCGTGGTAATCGGAGGAGGCAGCCCAGAGACGGACGATGTCGGCACCGAATTCTTTGATCAGGTCGGCGGGGTCCACGCCGTTGCCCAGGGACTTGTGCATGGCACGGCCCTGGCCGTCCACGGTCCAGCCGTGGGTCAGCACCTGCTTGAAGGGAGCACCCTGGTCCAGAGCACCCACGCTGGTCAGAAGACTGGACTGGAACCAGCCCCGGTACTGGTCGGCACCCTCCAGATACACATCCGCGGGCCAAAGCTCGGGAGTGCGGTGCATGAGGGAGGCAAAGTGAGTGGAACCGGAGTCGAACCAGCAGTCCAGGGTATCCTTCTCCTTGTCAAAGACCTTGCCGCCGCAGTGGGGGCAGGTAAAGCCCTCGGGAATAAGCTCCATGGCTTCCTTTTCAAACCAGATATTGGAGCCGAATTCATCGAAAAGCTTCGAAATCTTCTCAATGGACGCGGGGGTGGAAACGGGCTTGCCGCAGTCCTTGCAGTAAAAAACAGGAATCGGCAGACCCCAGCGGCGCTGCCGGGAAATGCACCAGTCGGCTCGCTCCCGAATCATGCTGACCATCCGGTCGCCGCCCCAGGCGGGGTACCACTGGACATTCTCAATGGCCTGGATCGCCTGATCCTTAAAGGATTCCACAGAGCAGAACCATTGGGGAGTAGCCCGGAAGATAACAGGCTTCTTGCAGCGGTCGTGGTGGGGATAGGAGTGGACGATCTTCTCGGAAGCGAACAGCATTCCGCTTTCCTGCATATCCGCCATGATGACAGGGTTGGAATCCTCGGTCTTCATTCCGGCGTATTTTCCGGCATACTCGGTGTGACGGCCGTAATCGTCCACAGGAACAATCAGCTCCATGCCATAGCGCATACAGGTCTGATAGTCGTCGGCACCGAAGCCGGGAGCGGTGTGGACACAGCCGGTACCGGAATCCATGGTGACGTACTCGGCATTTACCAGGCGGCTGGTCTTGTCCAGGAAGGGATGCTTTGCCAGCATATTTTCAAAGAACGCGCCGGGATAGGAGGCAAGGACCTCATACTGCCCGATGCCGCCCACGGCCATGACCTTTTCCAGAAGGGCCTCCGCGACGATGTAGGTTTCACCGTTGTCCGCCTTGGCAAGCACATAGCTGTCCCGGGGGTGGAGGCAGATCGCCAAATTGCCGGGCAGGGTCCAGATAGTGGTGGTCCAGATCACGAAGAAGGTCTTGCTCAGATCAAAGCCGGCGAGCTTTCCAAGATCGTCTGCCATGGGGAACTTCACATAGACCGTGGTGCAGGGATCATCCTGATACTCAATATCGGCCTCAGCCACCGCGGTGACGCAGTAGGGGCACCAGGTCACGGGCTTCAGACCCTTGTAGATATAGCCCTTGTCGAACATCCGGCCAAAAACCTTGACCTCCTGTGCCTCAAAGTGCTTATCCATGGTGCGGTAGGGGTGCTTCCAGTCGCCCACGACGCCCAGACGCTTGAAGCCGGACATCTGCTTCTGGATGAAGTCCTCCGCGAAGGCCTCACAGGCTTTCCGGAATTCCGGCACGGACAGGTCCTTGTTCAGCTTCTTCTTGGAGGTTTCGATGGCCCGCTCAATGGGAAGACCATGGTTGTCCCAGCCGGGGACATAGGGAGTGTAATACCCCATCATGGCGTGGCTGCGGACGATGAAGTCCTTCAAAGTCTTATTCAGGGCATGGCCCATGTGGATATAACCATTGGAGAAGGGAGGGCCGTCGTGGAGCACAAAGGGAGGCAGGTCCTTGTTTTTCTCCAGCATAGTGCCGTACAGGTCTTCTTCCTCCCAGCGGTTCAGCATTCCCGGTTCCCGGGCGGGAAGTCCGGCCTTCATGGGGAAGTCGGTTTTTGGGGTGATGATGGTGTTTTTATAGTCCAATGGAAAAACCTCCGTTTCTGATATTAGAGAAGTTCTGAATCATGAGGCAAGAGCTGACAGTTGAAGATTTTGGCCCAGACGAACGTTTGGAAAGCAGCGGAATACTCTGTGTATTTCCTGCTTTGGGGACGGAACGGATGGGACAAAAGATTCGCTGCTCAGCCGCAGCCGAATGATTCAGGGCTTCCTAAGAAATAAAACGCGCCTTTGTCTCCAATAAGAGACAAAGGCGCGAAAACCTCTGCGGTACCACTCTTGTTCCGGATTTCTCCGGCGCTTTCATTGCGCTGTATCGGGCGCGGCCGGCGCAGCCTACTGACCTTTTGGAGGTGTTGGGTGCGCTGCTCGGAGGGGATAAGCCGGGGGGCGCCCGCTGCCTCGCACCATCCGGCAGCTCTCTGAAGAGCGGAATCCCGAGGCTCCTGTCCTCGTCAATGCGTTGTCAGAGCTATCCAGTCACCGGTGTCTTCCAAACCGGCGGGAAAATCCTCCGGCTGGTTCCGGATCCCGATCAAAAGGATTGGCGGCTGGATAGCGGTTATTGAAATTTTACCGCTGGGTGGGGTCGTAGTTTCTGCCGAACTGCAGGTTCAGGGCGGAAAAACGGCTGGTGGTTGCTTCGTTGACAGGATGCTTGGGAGCGGCCTTGGGGGCGGTATCCACAGTGGTGCCCACCAGCGCTTCCAGATTCTGGGAGATTTCGTCGGCTACGGCGTCACTGTCATATTCCATCCCGGTGCTTTTGACAGGGGCGGGCTTGGGTGCCTCGGGGGCGGGGTTGGCGCTCTTGATCCGCTCCAGAGCCTGGATGCAGGAACGCATCTGTTCCTGGATTTCGTTAATTCTGGTGTTGGCGGTGCGGCGGGCCTCCTCCACACGGGCACTCTCGGCGGCGATCAGGGCGTCATTCTGAGCGACAGCCTGTGCGGGAACGGTTCTGGGCATGGTCTGAGCGGCCATCTGGGCCTGGCTCATCATCTGAGCGCACTTTGCCTCGGCGTCCCTGATCATCTTCTCAGCGTTCATCTGCGCGGCGGCAGCGGCTTCCTTCACGGTCTTTTCGTTCTTGCGGTACTCTTCCAGCTTGCCCACCAGGACACGCATTTTGCTCTTGAGCAGGGCGTTTTCCTTGTAAAGGGTCACGTAATCCTCGGTGAGGGGCTCCAGAAACTCATCGACCTGCTGCATATTGTAGCCGCCGAAGGTAGCCTTCCCGAAAGAAATCTGATCAATTTGCTGCGGAGTAAACATGAGTATTCCCCTTTCGGTTCTGTTTTAATAATATGAATCCGGAAGTATCAGACGTAGCTCTCAACTTCCGCCTGCAGCGCTTCCAGGTCGCCCACGATGTCCATATTGTGGGGGCAGAAGAGGTAGGCGGACTGGGCGATCTTCTTCACATCGCCGTCCAGCGCGTAGACACAGCCGGACAGGAAATCCACGACCCGTCTGGCCATGGCCTTGTCCACGTTTTCCATATTGACAATGACCGCCCGGCGGCTGCGCAGATCGTCGGCAGCCTTGGAGGTGTCGTTGAAGCTGTTGGGACGGAAAAGAACGACCTCCTGCTTGTTGGACGCGGAGGAATTCATATTCAGTACGGTGCCGCTGAAGCCGGTGGAGGCTATGGAGCTGGAAGAAGCGGGGGCTACGCTGCCGAAGCCGTAATCATCCTCTTCGCCTTCCTCTTCGGGTTCGGGAGCGGGGGCGCTGCGGCGGGAGCTTACACGGGAGGAAGAACGACGCTGGGGCTGCTCGGGCTCCTCGTACTCGTCTTCGTAATCCTCGTCCTCATCGTAATCATCATATTCATCATCCGCGTAGGGCTGGGCAAATTTCTTTACGTTATCCCAAAAACTCATTTCTATTTATCCTCCTATATGTTCACATCATGCTTGATGAACCCTGGCATAGTCTCTGGCGCCAAAAATCGCGGTGCCCACCCGGACCATAGTGCTGCCGCACCGGATCGCGTCAGGGTAGTCTTCGGACATGCCCATGGACAAACAGTCCACCTTGACATTATCGTATTTTTTTGCCCGTATGTCAACATATAAATGGAACATTTTTTGAAAAAATTTCAGATTTCCTCCGGATTCCTGGCAAATCGGGGGAATTGCCATGAGACCTCTCATACAAACGTTCGGGAAAATGCCTATTTTTTCCACAAGCGGAAAGATTTCGTCTTCCCGGAAACCAGTCTTTGACGCTTCCTGACCGATGTTGATCTCCAGGAGAATATCCTGCCGGATGCCCTGGCGGGCGGCTTCCCGGTCAATGGCTTCCAGCAGCCGGAGGCTGTCCACGCTTTGGATGAGGTCCACCTTTCCCACCACCTGACGGACCTTGTTGGTCTGCAGGTGGCCGATAAAGTGGACGGGGGCGCCCCGGTAGGCATCCTCACCCTGCTTTTTTGTCAGCTCCTGGACCCGGTTTTCCCCGCAGCAGTCCACTCCGGCGAGAATGGCCTCCCGGACGGCGGCGGTGTCATTCATTTTTGTGGCGGCACAGAGCCGGATGGCGGCGGGATCCCGGCCGGCGTCCAGGGCGGCGCGCTCCATTTCCCCGCGGACGCGGGCTACGTTTTCAGCTATGGACATGGAAGTTTCCTCTCTTTCTTTCAAAAATCCTCCGCAAGCATGG
>CAMEIK010000107.1 GCA_945918315.1 uncultured Clostridia bacterium | reverse complement strand
AGCTGGACATGATGGCCTTTGCGCCGCCTTCCTTTACGGCGATTTCAAAGGCGGTGAGATAGATTTCCCGCAGGGTGCGCTCGTCCAAAACAGAATCCATGCACATCCGCCGCAGCTCCTGGGAGTTGACGGCGAAATGCTTGGGACAGGCAGCAGCGCCTTTGCTCTGAATGCCCCGGATATAGGCTGCTCCCATTTTCCCGGCGAGATAGGGGTCCTCGGAGAAATACTCAAAATTCCGTCCGCACAGGGGAGAACGCTTCATGTTCAGACCGGGGCCCAGAACCACATGGACATCGTTTGCCGCCGCTTCCTCTCCCAAGGCTCTGCCCAGTTCCTCGCCCAATTCCGTATCCCAGGAGTTGGCCATGGTGGCAGCGGTGGGGAAGCAGGTAGCGGGGATGGAGGCATTGAGGCCCAGATGATCTCCCGCTCCTGCTTGCTTGCGAAGCCCGTGGGGGCCGTCAGACAGAAAAATGGCGGGGATTCCCTTCTTGCTGCCATCCCAGGTGGTCCAGGTGCTCCACCCCTGGAGCAGGGCGGCTTTTTCCTCTAGTGACAAGATTTCGATTGTCTCTTTTATCTCCATTGCTGTGTACTCCTTTTTGAACCGCTAGGAAAAACCTATATCGTTGGATTTGCCGCAAAGTCCCCGGCTGTAGCCGTCAGCGTCACGTTGCTGTCATTTTCTGCTTACAAAATCGCTATAATCGTATCAGCTTTGGGGTTTATTTCCATTTCTCCATGGCCTCTTCCAGAGACATCCCCTGGGCAATGGCCTGCTTCCGCTGCGCGTTGACTTTCTGAATTTCCTTCATCTTGGCTCCGGTGAGACCATAGCCCTTCATGGCCCAGAGGGTCGCTGCCCAAGCGATCATGGGAATCAGGCAGAACATGACGATGATGGCCACCTTAATGCCGGTGGAGTAGGGGGTGCTGTCGGTAGGCAGGTCCTGCAGTCCGGCACAGATCAGAAAGATGAAGGCAACCAACGTCTGAGCCAGAGAGGACACCAGTTTGTCAACCAAAGAGAACAGGGTGCCCATGATGCCGGGGATGTACTTGCCGGAGCGATAAGTCTCGTAGTCGGAGCAGTCGGCCACCATGGGGATGGGCATATCCGCCGTGGCGTAGTAAGCGCCGTAGCCGATGCCGAAGCAGAGAATAAAGGCGATGGTGTACAGATTGATGCTGCCGCCGCCGTTGAAGGGGAAGGACAGCATGGTGGCGGGATTGTTCACATTGGAAATCAGCAGCAGTGCCAGCACACCCACATAGCAGCACAGGGCTACCGTGACATAGCGGGTCAGAGAGGCTTTCTGCCCCAGCTTCTGGGAAGTGTTGACGGACAGCAGGAAGAAGGGCACGGCAAACACATAGCCCATAATCATCATGGGCAGATACAAGCTGTCGTAGTTGCCCATCATAATGCCGTACAGCGCCAGCAGCACAGTAGTATTGGTGGCGATGGCCAGAGCCAGCTTGCAGCCCGCACCGGCAACCATCAGCCGCTGCATGGGCTTGTTGTTTTTGATGATCTCCACATATTCGGAAATCTTGACCTTTTCCTGCTTGGCACCGCCGATGCCATAGAACTCGGGGCGGTCTTTCTCGGCGATGCCGATGATGGCCAGGATGGTGAGCAGTACAGAAACCACAATTCCCACAGGGGTGATGATTCGGTACAGCTCCGGGCGGGCATAGCCAGACTGAATCAAGGTGCCGGCTTCGTCGTAAACATTGAAGTTGTTCTTAATCAGAGGGATCAGGAACTGCATCACACCCATGCCCAGCATGGAGCCCACGGTGTTGAAGATGGTGAACAGGGGACGCTGCTTAGGATCATTGGTCAGCACGGTCTGACCGGCCCGGGTGCAGCTGGTCTGGAAGGTGTAGCCGATGACCCACACGGCATAGACCACAGTAAAGGCGATGTAACGTATGGCCTTCATGGAAGCGGGAATCAGCGGGGTCAGGCAGTACAGGCAGATGACAGAAACCGCCATGATGACGCTGCCGATGACCATAAAGGGACGGAACTTTCCAAATTTGGTGCTGGTGCGGTCCATCAGCGCACCAATGATCGGATCGGTGATGGCATCAAATACCCGCATGATGGTTACCATGATAGATGCGTACAGTCCCAGTTCCAGAATGCTGGAGCCGAACTGGGCTACATAGGACAGAATCAGAACAAAATAGACATTGGTTGCGCCGTTATTCAGAGGGAACAGAGCAAGCTGATACAGCTTGGCGCGGTTCACGCCGTCATTGACGGCATTGGTGGGTTTGTTTGCCATGGATAGACCTCCTTCATTTTTCTTCCTCAGGCATCCACCCAGTTGGAAGCCTGTTGATTCTTGGACTTTTTCAGGACATAATCTGGATTGGGGACATCAACCTTATGGAAAACAGCGCTGTCCTTCAGGCTGCCAGCTACGGCCTCCACTTTTGTGTTCTTTTCCACCTTCACCCGGAAGATGAACACATGATCCGGCTCGGTGGCGCTGCCGATTTCCCTGCCGTTCACCTTCAGGGTTACGGTGGGCTGGTTGCTGTAGACCTTCACAGTGATGGTGTCCTTTGCCCGGTCGGTAAACCGCTTGGAGCAGATGTGCACAAAGGGGTCCTTGCTCCACCAAGCCTTGTAGAGGTAGAAGCTGTCCTTCTTGGTCTTGCGGTCGAAGGTGACAAGGCCCTTGTGATTCATGCCAGGTTCGCCTCCCTGGTCCCGGGCGTCGGCGGCAAAGTCAAACATATTCCATACATGGGTGGACCACATATAGGGGTGCCGACAGAAGCACCGGAGCATGAACTCATGGTACTTTGCCTGGTATTCCTCAGTGTGGTCATTTCTGCGGGGATGCTCGGAGTGCAGGTTTGGCATACCCTCGGCCCCGTACTCGCTGTAGCCCAAAGGACGATTGGGATAGCACAGATGCCAGAAGCCGATCCACAGATCATTTAAAAAGCATCCGGGCATATACCAGCCCAGATACAGGTTCCAGCTCACCACGTCAGTAATGTGGGCTACCTTGTTGAAGGGGCCGCACATGGCGTAGCAAGCCAGGGTGGTGAACCGGGTGGGGTCCAGCTCATGGCACAGGTCGTTGAGCACATGATGGTTTTCCAGCATGTCCTTTTTATCCTTGGTGGAGATGGTGATCTCGTTGGATACGCCCCAGCAGACGATGCAGGGATGGTTGTAATTCTGCTCAATGAGCTCCTTCATCTGGCTGATGGTGTTCTCTCTGCCATTTGGCATATGCTCGCTGATGTAGGGGATTTCCGCCCAGACCACCATACCGTACTGGTCGCACAGATCATAGAAGTACTGGTCGTGCTGATAGTGGGCAAGACGCACGGTATTGGCACCCAGTTCGGCAATCAGCGCCATATCCTCTTCGTGCATCTCCTTTGTAATGGCATTGCCAAGCCCCTTCCGATCCTGATGTCGGGAGACACCATGTAAGGGATAGGGCTTGTCGTTAAGGATGAAGCCTTGCTTGGAATCCACCCGGAAGCTGCGGACACCGAAGGGGATGTCCAGGCTGTCTTGAATGCTGCCGTTTTCTGTCACGCGGCAGCGGGCGGTATAGAGATAAGGGTCCTCCACGCCATGCCAACGGTGAGCATCCACAATGGTCAGGGTAGTGTCCGTCCCCTGCCCCATGGCTACCGTTCGGCCTTCTCGATCCAACAGGGTTATTTCCACCTGCCCACCGGTCACCCGGCTCTGAATCCGAACGAATGCGTTGCTTCCGTCAGGAGTTGCCGTTACCCGCACGCCGCAGGAGCCCAGATAATCCAAATCGAAATGAGACTTGGGAACAATCACCAGCCGCACATCCCGATAGATGCCGCCGTAAAAGGTGAAGTCCGCCTTCTGGGGATAGACTCTGTCATTTTTCGAGTTGTCCACCTCTATGGTCAGCTCGTTGTTCTCCTTCAGCAATCCAGTAATCTCGCACCGGAAAGTGGAATAACCGCCGTCATGGACAGCAACCAGGGTTCCATTGAGGCTCACCCTGGCAGAGGCGTTGATGCCCTCAAATTCCAGGTAAACGCATTCATCCTCACCTAGTCTCAGCATCGGAAAGCCTTTTTGATAAGTACAGGTACCCCGCCAGTAATCGTCGCCCCCATCCTGACCATCCAGATTGTTCCAAGTGTGGGGAAGATCAATTTCTAACTTTTTTCCATCGTGATACTGGAATGTCCATTGTTTGTTCAGTAAAATCTCTCTTCTCATCGTTACCTCCAATAATAGGTAGTTTACACTTCCTGTGCCGGGGGATATAGATATCAGTAATCTGCTTCTAAGGAACCTCTGAACAATTCGGCTGCGGCTTACGTGGCGGGTCTTTTGCCCCATCCGTTCAGTACTAAAATTGGGAAATACACAAAGTATTCCTCCAATTTAGTACTTTCGGCTGAGCCAAAATCCCTCGCCTCCAGCTCTTGCCGAATTATTCAGAGGTTCCCTAATTAAACCGTACCACTCTGTTGGCAACGAAGTAAATGGTGCTGGACAGGTTCCGTCCCGCCTTTCCAGGGGCGGATATGAACCAAAGTGGCGTATGTTTTCGGAAGTGTTCTGCCCATTTTTCATCAAACGCATAGCAGCCTTCCCACATTTTCTCCAGATTCTTGTCCGCTTCCTCAGACTTATTCAGCCGGGAATAGAGCACGGAGATGCCAAACATCATAAAAAGCTCATGCTTGAGGTATTTTTGTTGGCGGCTGTCCTTGATCTCATCCAGGTGGACCGTCTCAAAGCATTTTTGGGTGACAATAAGCTGGTGCTGATACCGTCGGGTCATCACATCCCGCTGTACCGACTGGCCCTCTCTGCCGATGTAGTAGCGGTACAAATCGGCGTTGAGATAGAACATTCTCTTGACAAATGGGAGCGCCTGATAGACCATCAGGTTATCCTCATAGAAAACATGATGGGGCAGCGCCTTGGTGTGGCAGCGCAGCAGCTCCGTGCGGAAGGTGCAGCTGTGGATGGTGAGCAG
>CAMEIK010000106.1 GCA_945918315.1 uncultured Clostridia bacterium | reverse complement strand
TCTGCGGGATAGGGCCCGCCGTTATAGAAATGAATCATGATCAGTGTCGCGGAACACGGCTACCAAAAGAGGCAGACGATGGAACGTCAGAAAGGAATATAGTACAGCGGGGGAAACTACGACTCCCGGTAGTTTCCCCCGCTGTATTTATGAAAATGCGGTGCTAAAAAGCTTCTTCCTCAATAATCCGCAGCAGGTCTTCCGG
Organism: uncultured Clostridia bacterium; assembly: GCA_945918315.1. Classification (GTDB taxonomy): domain Bacteria; phylum Bacillota; class Clostridia; order Oscillospirales; family Oscillospiraceae; genus Faecousia. Next base: position 4,817 of record CAMEIK010000106.1, on the reverse strand, counting down.
CGACTGGGCAATGGCAGCGGCGCCGGCGGAAACCATATCCTCGGTTTTTCCATAGCCCCAGGCGGCGCCGATGGTTGGAATTCCGTGAGCGGCAGCTCCAATCACATCGAAAGCGGTGTCGCCAACCATAACACTGTTCTCCTGACAACCATCCAGGCTCAAAAGGTAGGCGATTACTTCTTCTTTTGCACTTCGGCTTTTGTCTATGGTCGCGCCGCAGATTTCCGTAAAATACCTGGACAAATCAAAATGGTCCAGAATCTCCCGGGCGGTTACCTCCGGCTTGGAGGTAGCCACATACAGCTTTCTGCCCTGGTTTCGCAGGGCTTCCAGAACCTCCCGGATGCCGGGATAAGGAATATTCTCAAATTTTCCAATGGGGACGTAACGACTGCGGAAAATATCCACAGCTTCATCCAGACGGTTGGAAGGGACGCCAAAGTCCCGGAATGTGTCCCACAGGGGAGGGCCGACAAAGACCCCCATTTTCTCCCTGGGAGGAACCGGAACCCCTAATTTCTCCATGGCAAAGATAGCACAGTTGATGATGCCCTCACCGGAGTCAGTGAGTGTACCGTCCAGATCAAATAAAACAGCTTTTGCAAACATGGTATTTTCCTTTTCGTTTGATAGTGGGTTTCTTTATCGGAAGGGGTTAAAGAAACGCCCGCCGTTGATTGCCGTAAGCGCGAGGGAGAGAATCAAAAGAATTGCGCAGAACGCCATACTGCCGTAATCGGCAGGGGTAAAGGGGCGGCTTGCGTACCAGGTCCGCTTCTTTTCTTTACCAAAGCCCCGCAGCTCCATAGCATTGGAAATGGTTTCAATCCGCTCCATGGAGGACAGCACCAGCGGAATGAGAATGGTGCTGGCGGCTTTCAGACGATGAATCAGATTGGCTTTCTTGCTCATTTCCACGCCTCTGGCCTGCTGGGCAAGGCTGATGTCATGATATTCCCGCTGAATATCCGGAATGTAACGCAGTGCCAGGGCAACGGAGTAGCTGATCCGATAGCTGACGCCGATCCGGTTCAGGGAGGCAGCGAATTCCGAAGGGTTGGTGGTGCACACAAACAGAATCACAGGGGGAATGGTGCAGGCATTTTTCAGGATCACGTTCAAATGGTAGAAAAGCTGCTCTGCTGTAAGGGAATAGCGCCCGGGGAGCGGGAGCAAAACCGTGCGGGAGCCATAAAGCTCTACTCCGTGATCGGGGCTGAACAGAAAAATAAGCACATTGTTCAGCGCGACATATACGAGCATAATCCCTACGGTAAAGGAGACATCCTTCAGCCGCAGCTTTGCCATACGAAAAAAGATCAGTGCCAGGACGGTAAGCGCCACGAGCAGTGGGGTATAGAAGCTGGTCATGGCGGCGACGCTCCAAAGAAGCAGACAAACCAGTTTACTTGCGCCGGAGAGCCGGTGAATGGGGGAGGGGCGGTCAATGTAGTTAAAGAGGTTAGTCATTTGCGCACCTCCTGATCCCGGGCAATGAAGCGGCGGGTGAATTCTTCCGGAGACTCGATACCGGACAGTAAAGCCAGATGGTACAGGGAGGTTTCCTTCAAATGGGCCTGGGTTACAATTTCCGGGGAGTTCAGAACCTGTGCGGCGGAGGCATCACAGATGACCCTGCCGTCATGAAAAACAATGGCGCGGGGGGTGTACTCCAGCATCAGATGCATGTCGTGGGTAATGAGAACTATTGTGACACCCTGACGATTCAGCGCCCGGAGAAAATCCATAATCTCCGTGTAATGACGGAAATCCTGGCCTGCCGTTGGCTCATCCAGAATCAGAATCTCGGGCCGGAGGACAAGAATGGAGGCGATGGTCACACGTTTTTTCTGCCCATAGCTCAAGGCAGAGATTGGCCAGTTCCGGAAAGGATAGAGTCCGCAGATTTTCAGTGTTTCTTCCACCCGGGGCCGGATCTCTTCCTCGCTGACACCGCGGTTGCGCAGTCCCAGGGCGACCTCGTCAAATATCATGGTCTTGGAGATCATTTGGTTGGGATTCTGCATCACATAGCCGATCTTATCCGCCCGCTCCTTGATGCTCAATGCGGTCAAGTCCTCACCGTTCAGGGTAAGGCTGCCGGACTGGGGCTGTTCAAAGCCGCAGATTACCTTGGAAAAGGTGGATTTCCCCGCGCCGTTTGTTCCTACGATACTGAGCATTTCTCCTTTGTAAATGGCAACATCAATTCCCTTCAGGGCATGATGGCCGCCTTCATAGGAAAAATCAATAGCCTTTGCCTCCAGAATAACCGGTCTGTCTTCGCCGGGAACGGGAGAAGGCTGCCGGAAAAACCAATTTTTCACCTGATCTTTTTGGGCTTGGGTCAGCACCAACTGCGGAAGACTTGCCGGGTGCATTTCCGGCGTGGGAGAAACGCCAGCGTATTTGAGTGCGGTAACATAGAGCGGTTCCCGGATGCCGCTGGTTTGTAAAAGGAAGGAACACAGCACGGTATCCGGGTCTCCGTCGTAGAGGATCCGCCCGTCTCCCATGACAACAACCCTGTCCACATGCCTGTGGAGCACATCCTCCAGCCGGTGCTCAATAATAACCACGGCGCAGCCGGTACGCTGTTGAATCTCGTCGATCAGCTCAATGGCCTGCTTACCGGTGGCGGGATCCAGATTGGCAAGAGGCTCATCAAACAGAAGCACGTCCACCTGATTGACCATCACGCCCGCAAGGCTGACCCGCTGCTTCTGTCCGCCGGAGATTTCGTGGGGCGCATGGCCCAGGACCCGGCGGATATCCACAAGGTCCGCAGTTTTCTTCACAATTTCATGCATTTCATCCCGGGCAACGCAGTCGTTTTCCAAAGCAAAGGCAATATCCTCCGCAACAGTCAGTCCGATAAACTGTCCGTCGGAATCCTGAAGGACTGTTCCGATGGTTTTGGACAGGCCGAACAAGCCCAGTTTTACGGCATTCTCCCCCTTTACGGTAAGAGAGCCGGAAATTTTCCCCGGATAAGACGCGGGAATCAGGCCGTTGATGCAGTGGGCGATGGTGGACTTACCGCAGCCGGAGGGACCGGCGATGAGCACCTTTTCCCCACGATGAATGTCCAGATTGATGTGATAGAGGGTAGGCGCTGCCTGGGCGGTGTATTGGAATCCAAAATCCCGAAAGGATATGAGGGTTTCTTTCTCCATGCGTTCCTCCTGACTGAAAGAAGGCAGGCATGGGCCTGCCTTCTATGGTAAGCTGCGAAAAATTAGTCTTCTTTGCTCAGGCTGCCGGCCTTGGTCTTGGTGGCTGCGTAGGCAACGCACAGCAGGGAGCCCACAATGGCGGTGGTGACCGCGTTGGCGATACCGGCCGTCAGGCCCTGGGCAATCAGCTTGTCCCAGGGCTCACCCATCATGTAAACATCCAGCACAGGCGCGACAACCATCCAGGAAATCAGATGGCAGACAACCTGGGCCAGGTTGAACTTAATGAGACCTTTTTTGCCGATCTGGGCTTCGTCCATCTTCAGAACCTTGGCGGAAAGGCCCATCAGCAGACCGAACACGGCAGAAGCGATGACCCAGCTCCACCAGATGCACCAGCCGAAGCTGAAGTCGATCAGGGTGTGGCCGATGAAGCCGATGAGGGCGCCGGCGACAGGTCCGTAAACCACTGCCAGGAATGCCAGCAGACCGTACTGCACGGAGATGTTGGTGTTGGGCACCGGGCTGGGAATGGAAACGAATCTGCCCAGAACGAAGAACAGAGCAGCGCCGATGCCGATGGCGACGATACTTTTCACAGAAAACTTTTTCATGAAACTCTACCTCCAAAAATTTATCTATCAGGGCTTGGGACCCAAATAGTCTTCTTTCAGAACCCCCGGAAAGGCTCGATCCGGATTTGCCAGGAATTTCCGGTGCCAATATTGTAGGCCCTTGCGAAGCTGCCCTGGTTGATGGCCACGGCCATGCAGTCCAGGCTGTTCACATAGGCCAGGGCTTCGCCCACATACACCTCGGCAAAGCTTCTGGCAAAGGTAATAATGTTGCGGTACACCGTGCGGGTATCATTTTGAATGGTAATACTCAGCTTTTCTCCATACTGTGCTCCCGTTTTCAGAAACAACTCCCGGGGGATATTGGTCCACAGGCTGCCAAAACGTACATCCAGCACATCGATGGTGCCCCGGACAGCCCTGCCCTCCAAAACGGGCTCCGTGATCGGCAGACGAACCAGGGAAGCGGGGTCCAGCTTTGGCCCAACCCCGTCAAAATCGATGGCCCCACTGGCAAGCCGGGCGCCGGTATAGGCGTAAACATCCCGCCCGTAGAAGGTGTAGCTTTCTCCGGAGTTGGGGAGACGGTTTACCCGTTCATCAATCTCCCGAACCTCCCGGATACCGTCCAGTCGGATGATATGGGTGAGAGTGCCGTTGTCGGGGGTCACAATATATTTTCCGGAGTTGGTTTTGGCAACTACGCTTTTCCGGTCGGACCCCACACCAGGATCCACAACGGAAACGAAGACAGTTTCTTCCGGCCAATAGGAAATGGTCTGAATCAGGCGATAGCTTGCCTCCCATACGGAGTAGGGAGTAATATCATGGGTAAGATCGTGAATTTTTAGCTCCGGGCTGACGCAGTAAGCAACACCGTACATGGCGCTGACGGCACCGTCCACAAGACCAAAGTCCGTCTGAAAAACCAGTGGCTTCATAAAGCTATTCTCCTTCATAAAATACCTGTTTATCATACCCTTTTTTTCGTCAAAAGTCAATCCTCTGTACCTGATACTAATATGCGATTAAAATCAGACAGTCTTTTCGGCCTAAATCGCGCTAA
>CAMEIK010000105.1 GCA_945918315.1 uncultured Clostridia bacterium | reverse complement strand
TCACCGCCGGACGGCTGGCGGCGCAGAAGAACCACAAAATGCTGATGAACGCCATGGAAATCCTCCGCCGGGAAATCCCGGAGGCAAAGTGCACCATCTACGGCGAAGGGGAGCTTCGGCAGGAGCTGGAACGCTATGTCCGGGAAAAGGGGCTGGAGAATACGGTATTTCTTCCCGGTCACGCTCTGGATATTCATGAAAAAATCGCGGGCGCGTCGGCATTCGTACTGACCTCCGAATACGAGGGCCTGCCCAACGCCCTGATCGAGGCCATGATGCTGGGAATTCCCTGCATTACCACGGATTACCCCGGGGCGGAGGAAGTGATGGAGGACGGTGTCACCGGGCTGATCGTTCCCCGGGGGGATGCTGAGGCTCTGGCCCGGAAGCTGATCGCACTTGCCCTGAATCGGGAGCTGGGGGAAGCCCTGGGGCAGAAGGCACGGCAGGAGGCGGAGAAATACCGGACGGAAAATGTGATCGCCCGGTGGCAAAACGTGATCGAGGGGCAGTCTGTGGAGGAATTGGAGCAATGAAAGTGGCAATCATCGTCCCCGTGTTCTGCACCGGGGGCGCGGAGAACATGGCCGCCCAGCTGGCGGTGAACTTAGACCGCAGTCAGGTGGATGTGGAGGTCATCAGCATGTACCCCCGGCAGGGCCACGTCTTTGAAAAGAAAATCGAGGACGCGGGAATTCCCATCCACTACATGGATAAGCAAGGGCACGCAAGCCTGGGGGCTATGGGCAGACTTTGGAAATGTCTGTCAATAATGAAGCCTGATATCATTCACGTTCATATGTACAGCGTGTTTTACGCAATTCCCTGGATTGCGTTTCACAAGGCGACGATGGTCCGCACAATTCACATCCAGCCAGATCAGGAATTCACACCTTTTTTGCGCTGGGCGCTGCATTCCGGCGCTCGAATGGGAAAAATCTTCCCCGTCGCTATATCTAAGGCAAACCGGGAACAGGCGCTTGCGCTGTACCACTGTAGTGAGAAGCTTTATCCCTATGTAAATAATCCTGTTGAGCTGGAAAAATACTATCATCGGAAACAGGATGGCACTCCGGTCACCTTTATTGCAGTTGGCAGATTGGAAGAACGGAAAAATCAGGTATTAATCATCCATGCCCTGCCGGAGGTGATCCGGCAGGCGGGGGATGTGAAACTGATCCTGCTGGGCGACGGAGAAATGAAGGAATTCCTTGTACAGGAGGCAGAGCGCCTGGGCGTGTCCCATTCGGTGGAGTTTGCCGGAAATCAAAACAATCCGCAGGACTACCTGTCGGTATCGGATGTATTCGTGAGTGCCTCCCATATGGAAGGACTTCCTCTGTCTGTACTGGAAGGAATGGCTTCCGGGCTTCCTGTAATCTCCACTGATGTGGGAGCGATGCGGGATCTTGTTCAGGGAAACGGAACGCTGATTATGGATAACGACTTGGAGGCTCTGATCAGGGAGATGGTTCGTTTTGCCCTGGATCCTGAGCTGCGGCAGCGGTGCGGCGAAAAGTCTCGGGAAATGGCAAAGGCATATGACGCCGAAAGCTGCGCCCGGGCTTATACAGAAATCTACAGGAAGCTTAGCGGCAGCTGAGCAGTGGGATCCGCAGGCCGTCCGGGAGGTCGCGCCGTGAAAAACTACTTCTGGAAGAAAGGTGTTCTTATGGAATACAAGCGCTTGATCAAGCGCCTGCTGCGGGTTGTTCCGGATGCGTGGTATCTGCGTTTACGCTACTTCCTGGTCTTTCACAGACTGCCGAATTTAAAGAATCCCAAGACTTTCAATGAAAAGCTCCAGTGGATGAAGCTCCATGACCGGAAACCGGAATACACCCGGATGGTGGACAAGTACGAGGCGAAAAAATATGTGGCGGAGCGGATCGGGGAAGAATACATCATTCCAACCCTGGGAGTCTGGGATCGGTTTGAGGACATCGACTTTGATGCCCTGCCCGATCAGTTTGTGCTCAAATGCACCCACGACAGCGGCGGACTGGTGATCTGCAAGGATAAAAAGTCCCTGGATCTGGCTGCGGCCCGGAAAAAGATCACCGCCTGTCTGAAAGAAAACTACTACTGGGATTACCGGGAGTGGCCCTACAAGAATGTGAAACCCCGGATCATCGCGGAGCCTTACCTGCGTGATGATGAGACCGGGGAGTTACGGGATTACAAATTCTACACCTTCGGCGGAGAAGTGAAAGCTCTTCTGATTATTACAGGACGGGACACCCCGGAAGCCAGCGGGGATTATTTTGACACGGAATTTCATCACCTGAATATGCAGTGGGGCTACAAAAACGCCAAGACACTCCCCGCCCCGCCCAAATCCATGGAGGATATGATGCGTCTGGCCCGGATCCTTTCCGAAAATACTCCGGAGCTGCGGGTAGATTTTTATGAGATTAACGGAAAACCTTTCTTTGGGGAGATGACGTTTTTCGACGGCGGAGGCCTGGAAAAAATGGAACCGGAGAAATGGGACAGAGCATTTGGCGATTGGCTGACACTCCCACCAAAGAGGAATCCCGGCAGACAGGTTGTCCGGTAATGAGGAGGATACTATGAAATGGCCGAGGAAAAGATCTCCGTAATTGTGCCGATATACAATCTTGCGCCCTGGCTGGGGCGTTGTGTGGAGAGCATTCTTGCCCAGACCTGCGAAAACCTGGAGGTGATCCTGGTGGACGATGGGTCGGGGGATGACAGCCTCGCCATTGCCCGTTCCTTTGCGGAAAGGGACAGCCGGGTGAAGGTGATCCATCAGGAAAACGCCGGAGTCACCGCCGCGCGGCTGCGGGGGGTGGAGGAAGCAACCGGGGGCTGGATTGGCTTTGTGGATGGGGACGATGAATTGGAGCCCCAGATGTATGCCCGGCTGCTGGAAAACGCCCGTACCTACGGCGCGGATATCTCCCACTGCGGATACCAGCGGATCAATTCCGAGGGGATCGTGGAGTACCACTACAATACCGGAAGAATTCATTGCCAGGATCATTTGACCGGACTGCGGGAGCTGCTGGAGGAGCGTCTTGTGGAGCCTGGGCTTTGTTCCAAGCTGTATAAGCGGGAGCTGTTCCGGGGACTGAAGGAAAAAATGGACCTGTCCATCCGCAACAATGAGGACATGCTGATGAATTTTTACCTGTTCTCCGGGGCGGAAAAGGCAGTATATGAGGACGTTTGCCCCTATCACTATCTGTTCCGGGAGAACTCCGCGGCCAGGGGAAAGCTCAACGAGCACCGGATCTATGACCGGATCCGGGTAAGGCAGATCATTCTGGATGCCTGCCCCCCGGAGCTGGAGCGGGACGCCCGTCAGGCGCTGCTGCGGGTGCTGCTGTATGTGTATGCCCTGCTGACGGTGGAGACAGAGCCCCGTTATCGGGAGGATCTTATCCGGGTTCGGGAAATGCTTGCGGAGCAGAAAGACCACTATTCTGTGCTCACCCGGCGCAATCGGGTGTTGGCCGGAATGATCTGTACTGTTCCCTGGCTGTTCCGGGCGGTGTTTCGGTGTTATGTAAAGCTCTTCCTGGGCGGAGAATACGGCTGAGAGGACGGCGCGATAATGGGTCAACAAAAGAGGCTGCTGTTTGTATGCTACGGTCTGGGCATCGGCGGGATCGAGCGGTGCCTGGTGAATCTGCTGAATATCCTCCCGGAGGATGAATTCGATGTGGATCTGCTGGTGCTGAACCCGGAATACGCGCTGAAGGATCAGATCCGGCGGAAGGTCAATTTTCTGGACGCTTTTTCCTATATTTACAATACGGAATTTACCATGGAGGAGATCCGCAAACGGGGCGGGCTCTGGAAATACCGGAGGATGCTTCTGCCATACCTTGACCACCGGGTGCGGATCAAGCTGGGGCTGCCCCTGTGGACGACCTTCCGGCCGCTGGAGAAGCATTACGATGTGGCGGTAGCCTATTCCCAGAACGGTCTGGCTCCCTATTATGTTGCCGATAAGGTGGCGGCGGACCGGAAGGTGCTGTGGTACCACAACGGCGCTTATGAAAAAAAGGGAAAGGACTATGCCCGGGATCAGCGGTATTACCCACGGTTTGACTATGTAGTTGCGGTTTCCCGGTACTGCGCGCAGATGCTCCAGGAGAAATTTCCATGCCTGGAGGGGAAAATCACGGTACTGCGGAATATCTGCGACCGGGAACACGTTCTGCGCGGAGCGGAGGCATTTATTCCGGATAGCTTTTTCGGGGATGCCGCGCGAATCGTGACCGTGGGCCGGCTCGCCCCGGAAAAGGGGCCGGAGCTGGCGCTGGAGGCCTGTCGGCTGCTCCGGGAGGAAGGAAGAAAAATCGTCTGGCATTGGGTCGGGGACGGCCCCATGATGAAAACGATCCGCGCCCAGGCAGAGCAAATAGGGCTTGGGGACTGCTTCCGGCTGGAGGGGGATCAGGTCAACCCCTATCCCTTTATGAAGTATGCGAAAATCTATGTGCAGCCGTCTCGCTATGAAGCCTACTCCACCACGGTTACCGAGGCAAGAGTGCTGGCGAAACCCATTGTTACCACCGCGGTGGGAGGCATGGAGGATCAGCTTACAGACGGCATAACCGGCAGAATTGTTCCGATTTCCGCCCAAGCTCTTGCGGAGGCCATTGGGCAGCTGCTGGACAGCGAAGAAACTGCCCGCAGATATTCCGATAATCTGCAACAGGAAGTGATCGGCGGAGGTCAGGAACTGGAAGCCTACCGCAAAACAGTGTTTGCGTAAAGGAGAAAAATGGAAAAGACAGTAAGCATCATTGTTCCGGTGTACAATGCGGAAAACACCCTGGAACGCTGTGTCCGTTCCCTGATGGCGCAGACCCTTCGGAGTATCGAAATCATTCTGGTAAACGACGGTTCTCCCGACCGCTCGCCGGAGATCTGCCGGCAGCTTGCAAGCGAGGACGGGCGGATCCGAGTGATCGGCAAGCCCAACGGGGGCGTATCCTCCGCCCGGAACGCGGGGCTGGATGCCGCCCGGGGGGAATATGTCATGTTCTGCGACAGTGACGACTGGGTGGAACCGGACTGGTGCGAAAGCATGGTATCCCTCTGTGGCAGGGGAGATATTGTCATCTGCGAAATTGACCGGGCGGATCTGAAAACGGAGCATGATACGCAAACGGAAG
>CAMEIK010000104.1 GCA_945918315.1 uncultured Clostridia bacterium | reverse complement strand
GGTGGCGCCGGCCTTGATCTGCTCGGCGGCACGCTTCAGGATGGGCTCGGGATCCCGCTCGTCCATAGCACGGCGGATAACGGGAGCGATGCAGTGAATCCGCTCGCCGATGGTGACGAAGGTGGGAGACTCGGGGTTGTGGCCGCCGTACTTGACGCCCATGTCCACAACCTTGATTTCGGGCACGCGGGTCGCCAGCAGCTCGTCAAAGCTCAGCTCCTTGACCTCCACGGTGGAGGCGGCCTTGGCGGCGTTCTCGGCGGCGGCAGCCTTGGCGGCGGACTCGTATTCCTTATCCTTCATGTACTTGGGCAGCTGGACAGCCTCGGTAGGACCGACAACCACGTTCCAGCCGGGGAGCTTCTCCTGGATCTCGCCCTTCATGACGGCAACCTTGCCGGGGATGATCAGGGTGCGGTTCTTGATCTTGTTCTCGATGTCCAGGGTCTCGAAGGTCTTCTTGACGGTGGAGGAGGAGAACTTGCCGGCGGCCCAGGCGGTCAGAACGGACATACCGGAAGCGTCGGTGATGATGAGGTTCACGGGCTGGTTGCTCCGCTCCAGTTCGCCGGAGACCAGGAAGTAGGTCAGGGCGAAGTCCACGGTCAGAGCGCAGGGGGAGTTCTCGTCGGCGCCGTTCAGGGGGTAGATCTTGCTCTCCACCTTCATGGGCTTCTGAGGATCGGTGTAGATGTTCTGGCGCAGGCCGTACAGAGGCAGGGCCTGGGCGTAGCTCATGCTCTCCATGACAATGATGGAGGCGTAGCGCTCGGTGAACATGGTGGCGTAAGCGGTCTGCAGGCGGGCATCGCCCTTGGCCAGCTTGGCAACGTTCACGATGGAGGGGTAACCGAAGCTCCGGTCGCCGCCCTTCAGAGCGGTACGGCGGACGTTGACGGCATTGGCCAGGGTTTCCTTGGCGGTCTTGCCGGTGACATCCAGCACCAGGTTCTTGTTGCCGGCGGCTTCCAGCTTCTTCACGGTGTCATACAGGTCGGAGAGATTGTCGGCGGAAACACCCAGAGGCACACCGGCGGCGGTGGCAACGGCGTTCATGGCCTCCCAATTGTCGGGAGTGGCGCCGTCCAGGATGACGTTCTTGCCGGCAACGGCCAGAGCGGCCTTGGCGCACTCCACATCCCAGCAGGCCAGGACCAGGCTGCGGCCGGTAGCGGCGGCCTTTTCCACCAGCTTGGCGTAGACGGCAGGATCGGACTGCTTGTTGGCAACGTAGACAAATTCCACATACATCCGCTCGCCGATACGCTCGTAGTCAACCTTGGCCATGTCGGCAAGCTTGGCGTCGGCCTTCTCCTCGCCGCAGTCGGTGCAGACGCAGACGGCGTAGAGGTTTTTGTTGACCAGCGTCTTCTCGTGACGGAACAGGACGGTTTCGCCGCCCAGCTTGTGGTCACCCACGGAGATGGTCTTCATGGGAGGCGCGGTCTGCTCGTTGAGCATCGCCTTGGCGTCGTCGGAGAAGTAGGGGCACTTGTCGATGGACACAGCGCCCTGGGCGACCTTCATGCAGAAGGCCATACAGGTGGGGCTGCCGCACTCCTTGCAGTTTTTCTTGGGGGACAGCTTAAAAATGTCAAGACCCTTCAAAGCCATAATTATGTTCCTCCTTCCGAATCAGACCAGTTCCGAAATGAACTTCCGGATGGTTGCCACAGCAGCGGGATGCCGCATAATGACGGCGTCAGCGCCGCCGGTCAGGTTCGCGGCAGCGGTGGAAACTTCCATCGCGATGCCCCGCTCTTCCTGATTGCCCCAGGCGGGCTCATCTTCTTCGGAGGCGGTGGCTTCCTTCACGCTCCAGGCGTCGGGGGACACCGGGCTCATGATGGGCATCTGCAGGTCGGCATCGGACTGTTCCAGAGCCGCCAGGCGGATCCGGTCCAGGGTGGAGGCCACATACTCAAAGCCGTAGCCCACAGCCGCGGTACCAACGTTCATGACGATGGACTCGGGCTTCACGGTCAGGCCCTTGAGCATGATGTTCAGCTGCTTGGCCAGGTTGATGTCATCGGCGGTCTCGGCGCCAACCTTCTGACCATAGGCCAGGGCTACGGAAGCGCCCACGGTCTTGTAGTCTTCGCTGCGGGCGGAGAGCACCAGAATGTTCTTGCCCTGGAGCGCTTCGGCGATCTTGCTGAACAGCTCGCCGTCCTTCTCGATGTTCTTGCAGCCCATGATGACGATGGGCATGGAGGTGGCTTCCGCCACGGCCTTGGCGTCGGCAACGCAGTCCTCCACGGAGCGGTTTTCACCGTTGGGATCCGCGGACTCAAAGTGCAGGCACAGGAAGTCGGCGCCTTCCATGGTCTCCGCCCGCTTGGCGTAGTCAGCCATGGTGGCGCAGCCGGCGTAGAATTCCTTCAGAGCCGGAGCGGTCCACTCGCCGGCCATATCGGAGATCTCAACACCGATCTTGGGCGCGTTGGGCATTTCGGCATCGAAGGTGTAGAAGGGCAGCACGTTCTGGCCGCCGATCGTAATTGCCTTGTCGCCGGTGCCCAGGGTAACGGCATTGATCCTCCCCCTGTAAGGCTGCTGCTTGGGAACAAAAGACATGTTCAATTTCCCCCTTAAAAATGTGTTTAGGTATATTCTTTCTCTTTTCGGCGGTTTGCCGCCCGCCGGAAAGGAGATAACTTGGTTACAGCGGCGGCGGGATTTAAATCCCCAGCTGCCGCAGGATGTCCCGAAGGGCAAGCTTCATGGGATCCGTGTCGGGAAGTAGGGCGGAGGGGTCCCCCTGGCAGTCGCAGCGGTACACCGCGTCGTCCTGGGGCAGCACACCGAACAGGGTCAGGCCGTGCTTTTCGATCTCCTCCCGGATGCCGTCGTCCAGCACCCCGCCGGGAGCCCGGTTGACGATGAGGCCCATTCTGCCGGGGTTCAGATTCATGTCCCCCACCATTTCCGCGATTCTTGCCACCGCCTGGACACCCCGGCGGGAGCAGTCGGAAATGAGCAGCATGGTGTCCACATGGGGCAGGGTGCCCCGGGCCACATGCTCCAGGCCTGCCTCGTTGTCCATAACCAGGTAGGAATAGTTTTTGGCGTATTTATCCACCTGGGCCTTGAGAATGCCGTTGACATAGCAGTAGCAGCCCTTACCCTGGGTCCTTCCCATGACCAGCATGTCGAAGTCATCCTCCTCGATGAGGGCGGAGGAGAACTTAAACTCGGCGTAGTCGGCCTTGGTCATGTTTGCGGGGATGGTGCCCTTCAGCTCCGCCTGGGCCATTTCCTCCCGGATCTGTCCCAGGGTCACGCCCTCCTCCACCCCCAGAACCTCGTTGAGGTTAGAGTTGGCATCGGCGTCCACCACCAGGATGGGGCCCTTGCGCTGCTTGCTCAGATAATCGATAATCATGCCGCAGGTGGTGGTTTTGCCCACGCCGCCCTTGCCGGCAACCGCGATGGTATGAGGATTTGGCATAGTACGCTCCTTCCGGAGCTTCCCTTTCCGGCAGGCCGGAAAAGGAAGACTTCAAAACATCAGTTGGTTCGACGGGGCCCGGATTGGCCGAAGGATGGGCATTCCGGAAAGGCGCCTTTCCATCTCGGCCCCGCCGGCTCCGCCCCATATCGATACGACGATATCGTATCACAGATTCCCTGCAAATTCAACCCATAAATTCCGGAAATCTGTGAAAAATCCGCGTCGGACGGGCTTCGGCCGGAAAGGAGAGGGGTAATCGGGGAAATACCGCCTGGTCAATGTCCGTCCCGGGGCATCAGCTGTCTTTCTGAGAAATCTGTCAAGAAGAAAATTATACACAAAAAAATCTCTGTGGTGATTTTTACGACGGACGAAAAAGTGGGGAACCGCCGCAGGAAAGGGAAGCGGTGTTATGTTGATTGCCCCGAAAGGGGCAGCCCGGAAATACACGGAAAAAGTACCTGTGGAAAAGTCTGTGGAGAATGTGGAAAACTCAGGCTTATCAACAGGTATTCCGGTTTGGGACCGGCCGGGTTGTAACCGGGAAAACGAATTCTGAGAGCGCCTGCGCTGGAAGGCCGGGATGGGTGAGCCGGGTTACGTTCCCATTCTGTACCGGCACGTCCATTTGAGAAAATTGTAAAAAATGTTGGAATTTTGTCGAATACGGTTGCCGGGAGCCGGAGACAACTTCCGGGAGCCGGAAAATATTTGTGGAAAACTCCCAAAAAAACAGGGGCCGGAAGAAAAGAAGGGGCGGGAGAATATTTTTTGAAAATAACTTGCATTTTTGGGGATATTATGTTAATCTAAATCCATATTTTGCGTGCCAGCAGAGAGGAAATGAGGTCATGAACAAAACCGAACTGATTGCCGCCGCCGCCCAGAGCGCCGGAATGACCAAAAAAGACACGGAGCGGGTCATCAATGCCGCCATTGATGTGATTACCCAGAGCCTGATCGCCGGGGAGAAGGTCCAGCTCAGCGGCTTCGGCACCTTTGAGGCCCGGGACCGGAAGGAGCGCACCGGCTGCAATCCCCACAACGCCCAGCCCATCCGCATCGCGGCGACCCGGGTTCCCGCCTTTAAGCCCAGCAAGGTCCTGAAGGACAGCGTGTCCGGGTGAACCTATGCGGCTTGACAAGTATCTGAAGGTCTCCCGCCTGATCAAGCGCAGGACCGTTGCCAATGAGGCCTGCGACGCAGGACGGGTTCAGGTGAACGGCCGGGTGGTGAAGGCCGGCTATGAGGTGAAAACCGGAGACGTGATCGCCATTGCCATGGGCCCCCGGACGGTCCGGGTGGAGGTGCTTCAGGTGGCCGAGACCGTCCGCAAGGACGACGCTGCCGCCATGTACCGGGAGCTGCCGGAATCATTGCCCGCCCCCGAGGGGGAAAATTGGGATTTGGCGAACCGACCGTAAAGGCATCGTAGGGGACGGGTTTCCCGTCCCTTTGGGTTGCGGCCTGGTTGCCGCTTCGCCCCACGCTTTTGGGAACTGTTTCCCCTTACCGCGGGAGGCGAAACGCCTCCCCTACGCCGGGATTGCGAATCATTTTCCCTTGTTGCCGCGTAAAGGAACAAATCCAAAATCGAAAACCCGGGTGCGGTTCCGTTCGTGAACCGCGCCCGGGTTTTGTGTTTTTTGGGGGGATTTACAGAGCGCAGTATTCCGCGGCGGTGCGGGCGGCCAGAGCCGCGTTGTTGTACACCAGACGGATGTTGGAGGCCAGGCTGTCGCCGCCGGTGAGCTCCGCCACCCGGGCCAGCA
>CAMEIK010000103.1 GCA_945918315.1 uncultured Clostridia bacterium | reverse complement strand
AATGATACCATATTTCCAAACCGCGAAAACAGATGGAAGTGAGCAAATTCATGCGCTATTCCAGGCCCAGTGTCAGCCGTGCTATGGGGCAAATAAACCAGGCAGGCTATGTTACGGTTTCCCGACTCTGACCGTCAGGCCTGAAGATTGCCTCAAAAACTATGAACGCCGCACGGTTCTGAAAATATGCTCAAAGGCCCGGCTTCGACGAGGCAACCGCCGCCGATGCCTTCCCCATGGAATATGTCATCCGTGACCAGTCCTTTGACGCCATCCGGCGGCATATGGAATCGGAATGTCTCACTACAAGAGCGGCGGTACAGCCACCTGCCTTGTTTTCTTCCAGACAGCGGATTCTGATACGGAATCCGCTGCTGTTTTCAACCCATCACAGAAGTACCGGAGGAACCATTATGAACTCACAAAAGATCCAGGCGGACAATCCCCGAAATCAGGACGGTATCGGAGAACAGGAACTGCTGGTTGTCAGCGTCGGCACCGCGCAGGCCCAAACCCGCCTCACCCTTGGCGCCATCGAGGACTCCATGGCAAACGCGTTTCCACAATTCACCGTACGCCGGTGCTTCTCCAATCAAACAATTCTCAACCGCATAAAGCAGAGGGAGGGAATCTCCATTGACAATGTGGAGGAGGCGCTGAGACGGGCCCAAGCCAATGGCGTCCGGAAGCTTGTCATACAGCCCACACATATGATGGATGGATTGGAATACCGGAAGGTAGTTACAGAAGCGGCCAGGTACTCAGATTCCTTTGGATCATTGGCGATTGGCGCTCCCCTGCTAACCTCTGACAAGGATTTTGCGGTTGTCGCCGATACTTTGGTTTCCTGTACCTCCGCCTATCATGACGGAAAAACCGCTGTCTGTTTTATGGGCCACGGAACGGAAGCCGCCTCCAATGAAGTGTATGCCAGAATGCAGAAACTCCTGTCGGACAGGGGCTGGTCCCATTATTTCATCGGAACCATGGAGGCGCACCCCACCGCGGAGGATGTTCTTGCCATGGTAAAATCCGGCAATTACAGGCGGGTGGTTCTTCGGCCATTGATGATCGTGTCCGGAGGCCATATCCAAAACCACATGGCGGGAGATCAGAACCATTCCTGGAAGCGGATTTTCGAAGGGGCCGGGTATGCAGTAATCTGTCAGCAGCAAGGTCTTGGAGACTTGGCACCAATCCGGGAGCTTCTGGCTGCGCACGCCAGAGCCGTCATGCAGGAGTAAATGCGGCACAACAACGAAATTCTTCCTATTGTCCCCCAGCGCGTTTCCCCTTCCGGAAACGCGCTGCTTTTTTACACACAGGCCTTTCCGGATTAGACATTACTCACAGATTCCCCATCTGCAAGTCCCTTGATTATGACAGTCTGCCCAAACTTTTTCTAAGACGGTCCAACTTCATTTTTCCGGGTTGACTTTTTCCGAATTTGGAGTATTATATCAGTAGTTATTTATCGGTACTTGATTATCGATAAATTATAACTTAAAGAGGTGCATGTATATGGAAAAGAACTATACGCCTGTAACAAATGCCCAGGAACTGTCCGAAGCCCTCAGCAGGTGCCGAACCGCCCAAGCCCGGTTTGCATCCTATACCCAGGAACAGGTGGACCGGATTTTCCTTGCCGCGGCAACTGCCGCCAATAAAATGCGCATTCCCCTGGCGAAGCAGGCCGTTTCCGAGACCGGAATGGGCGTCGTGGAAGACAAGGTCATCAAAAACCACTATGCCGCTGAGTACATCTATAACGCCTATAAGGACGCCAGAACCTGCGGCGTGATTGAAGAAGACACTGCCTACGGCATTCAGAAAATCGCGGAGCCCATCGGCGTGATTGCCGCGGTCATTCCCACTACCAATCCCACTTCCACCGCGATTTTCAAAACCCTGATCGCGCTGAAAACCCGCAACGCCATTATTATCAGCCCCCACCCCCGGGCAAAGGGCTGCACCATCGCCGCCGCGAAGGTGGTGCTGGAAGCCGCTGTTGCCGCCGGTGCCCCTGAGGGGATCATCGGATGGATTGACCAGCCCTCCCTGGAGCTGACCAACCAGGTCATGAAGGAAGCCGATCTGATTCTCGCCACCGGAGGCCCCGGAATGGTGAAAGCCGCCTACTCCTCCGGCAAGCCCGCGCTGGGCGTTGGCCCCGGCAACACCCCCGCCGTCATTGATGAATCCGCCGATATTCTTCTGGCCGTCTCCTCTGTGATCCACTCCAAAACCTTTGACAACGGCATGATCTGTGCCTCGGAGCAGAGTGTGGTGGTGCTCAGCAGCATTTACGACCAGGTCAAAGCTGAGTTTGTCAACCGGGGCTGCTACATTCTGAACGAGGAAGAAGCCGATAAGGTCCGGGCCGTAATGATCATCAACGGCGCTCTCAACGCGAAAATCGTTGGTCAGTCCGCCCACACCATCGCCGCTCTGGCGGGGGTCACAGTGCCGGAGAGCACCAAGATTCTCATCGGCGAAGTTTCTTCCACCGACCTGAGCGAAGCCTTTGCCCACGAGAAGCTCTCCCCCGTCCTTGCCATGTACCGGGCCGAGGATTTTGAGGATGCTCTGAACAAGGCCGACACTCTGGTCAAGGACGGCGGCTACGGTCACACCGCTTCCGTCTACCTGGACCCCGTAAGCGCCAGGGAAAAGCTGGATGCCTTCTCCGCCCGGATGAAGGCCTGCCGGATTCTTGTAAATACCCCCTCCGCCCAGGGCGGCATCGGCGACCTGTACAACTTCAAGCTGGCCCCCTCTCTCACCCTGGGCTGCGGAAGCTGGGGCGGCAACTCCGTTTCCGAGAACGTAGGCATCAAGCATCTGCTGAACATCAAAACCGTGGCCGTCAGGAGGGAAAATATGCTTTGGTTCCGCGCGCCTGAAAAGGTCTATTTCAAGAAGGGCTGCCTGCCCGTTGCCCTGTCCGAGCTGAGAGGGCACAAAAAGGCATTTATCGTCACCGACAGCTTCCTGTACAACAACGGCTACACCAAGCCCATTGAAAACAAGCTGGACGAAATGGGCATCACCCACACTACCTTCTATAATGTAGCCCCCGATCCCACCCTGGCCTGCGCAAGAGAAGGCGCCGCCCAGATGGCGGCCTTCCAGCCGGACCTGATTCTCGCCATCGGCGGCGGCTCCGCCATGGATGCCGGCAAAATCATGTGGGTCCTCTACGAGCATCCCGAGGCGGACTTCCTGGATATGGCCATGCGGTTTGTGGACATCCGCAAGCGGGTATACACCTTCCCCAAGATGGGCGAAAAAGCTTACTTCGTGGCGATCCCCACCTCCGCCGGCACCGGCTCCGAGGTGACCCCCTTTGCCGTGATTACCGATGAGCAAAGCGGCGTCAAGTACCCTCTGGCGGACTACGAGCTGCTGCCCAAAATGTCCATTGTGGACGCGGATATGATGATGAACGCCCCCAAGGGTCTTACCGCCGCCTCCGGCATTGACGCGGTGACCCACGCGCTGGAAGCCTATGCCTCGGTCATGGCCACCGACTACACCGACGGTCTTGCTCTGCGGAGCCTGAAGCTGGTCTTTGAAAATCTCCCCAAAGCCTATGACAACGGTCCCCGTGAGCCCCGGGCCCGGGAGAATATGGCCCACGCCGCCTGTATGGCCGGCATGGCCTTTGCCAACGCCTTCCTGGGCGTCTGCCACTCCATGGCGCACAAGCTGGGTGCTTTCCATCATCTGCCCCACGGTGTTGCCAACGCCCTGATGATCGACGAGGTGCTCCGTTTCAATGCCGCGGAGGTCCCCACCAAGATGGGCACCTTCTCCCAGTACGACCATCCCCATACCCTTGCCCGGTACGCGGAGGTTGCCGACTACCTGAAGCTGGGAGGCAATACCGACGAAGAAAAGCTGGAAAATCTGATTCAGGCAATCGACGACCTGAAGGCCAGGGTCGGCATTAAGAAGACCATCCGGGATTACGGCATCGACGAGGCCGATTTCCTGGCCCGGCTGGACGACATGGTGGAGCAGGCTTTCGACGACCAGTGCACCGGCGCCAATCCCCGGTATCCGCTGATGCGGGAAATCCGGCAGATGTATCTGAACGCCTACTACGGCACCGCGAACAAGGTTTAAGGAGGAAATCAGGATGCAAATGGACAATATCATCGCCACCCGGCCTCATAAGATCATTTACCGGGACGGAAATACCTGCATCAAGGCCTTTGACGAGAATTATTCCAAGGCGGATATTCTGAACGAGGCGCTGAACCACGCCCGTGTGGAGCAGACCGGACTGAATATTCCGGGGCTTCTGGGCGTAAACGTGGTGGACGGCAAGTGGGCCATTATGACCGAATTCATCGAGGGCAAGACCCTGGCCCAGCTGATGCGGGAGAATCCGGATAAGAAAGAGGAATACCTCAGTTTCCTCGTGGACCTGCAGTTGAAAATGCACGCCATGACCTGTCCCATGCTGAACAAGCTGAAGGACAAAATGCAGGGAAAGATCAGCGCCTCCGGGCTGGATGCCACAACCCGCTACGACCTGCATATCCATCTGGACAGCATGCCCACCCACAGCAAAATCTGCCACGGCGATTTTAACCCCTCCAATATCATCATTACCTCCGACGGCACCCCCTACATCCTGGACTGGTCCCACGCCACCCAGGGCAACGCCTCCGCCGACGCCGCCAGAACCTATCTGCTGTTCTGTCTGGAGGGCGACCGGGACAGCGCCGAGAAGTATCTGAAGCTGTTCTGCCAGAAAAGCGATACCGCAAAACAGTATGTCCAGAAGTGGATGCCCATCGTAGCCGCCTCCCAGCTGGTCAAGAGCAACGAAGCCGAGCGGGCCTTCCTGCTCTCCTGGGTCAACGTGGTGGACTATCAATAAAACGGATGAAAAATGCTCCCTTTACGCGGCAGTGAAATAATATCACTGACTTGCATAAAGGGAGTTTTTTCAGAAATAATTGTTTCATGCTTTTCTTTGCAAAGATATTGATAAAGCTTCACGATTCGGGCTGCAAATCTCAAGGATTTATTCAAAACGACGCTATCCTGGCTCATATCGAAAGCCCCCTTTTAGATAATGGATAAGAGCTAACAGATAATAGAGAATAGTACACAAACGCTGCATACTGCGGCAAATATCTATGGCAACACCGCACAATTCGGCAAGAGCCGGTGGCGTGGGATTTTTCCTCAGCCGAACGTTTGGAAAACAGAGGAATACTTGGTGTATTTCC
>CAMEIK010000102.1 GCA_945918315.1 uncultured Clostridia bacterium | reverse complement strand
TACCAGAAACAGAAGGGAGGAAAAACCATGGAGGAAGAGCTGCTTACCCGACAGGTGCCCCAGTCGTTGGAGGCGGAACAGGCGGTGCTGGGTTCCATCCTCATCGACAGCCGATGCCTTACGGATGTGGTGGGCGTCGTAAAGCCGGAGGATTTTTATCTGCGGCAGAACCGGGAAATCTATGAAGCCATCTACACCATGTTCAACTTCTCCCAGACCATCGACCCGGTGACGGTGCTGGACAAGCTCCGGGAACTGGGCACCTATCACGACAATTCCCGGGACTACATCCTCCAGCTTATGGAGATCACCCCCACCGCTGCCAACGCCGAGCGCTACGCGAAGATCGTCCGGGAAAAGGCCATGCTCCGGGAGCTGGGCCAGACCGGTGAGGACATTACCCAGATGGTGGCGGAGCAGGTGGGCACCCCCGCGGAGATTCTGGAATCCGCGGAGAAGAAAATCTATGCCCTGCGCAAGGGCGAGCGGGGGGACAGCCTGGAGCACATCGGCACCACCCTGCACAAGGTCTTTGACCGCCTGGCGGAGCTGAGCCAGTCGGATTCCCTGATTCCCGGCCTGTCCACCGGTATGCGGGACCTGGATACCAAGATCAACGGCCTGAACAAGTCGGACCTTTTGCTCATCGCGGCCCGGCCTGCCATGGGCAAGTCCGCCTTCGCCCTGAATATCGGGGTGAACGTGGCGAAGAAATACAAGAAAACCGTGGCCATCTTCAACCTGGAAATGTCCCGGGAGCAGCTTGCCATGCGTTTGCTTGCCAACGAGAGCTTTGTGGAGCTCCAGAAGCTTGCCACCGGCAAGCTCAGCGAGGAGGAATGGACCAAGCTGTGCATGGCCTCCGCCGCTCTGAGCCAGACGGACATCCGCATTGACGACAACCCCTCGGTCACCGTGGCGGACATCAACGCCAAGTGCCGGCGTCTGGACAATCTGGGCCTGGTCATCATCGACTATCTGCAGCTGATGCAGGGCTCCGGCTACGGACGCAATTCGGAAAACCGGGTCACCGTGGTGGGCGAGATTTCCCGCTCCTTAAAGATCATGGCCAAGGAGCTGAACATTCCGGTAATCTGCCTGAGCCAGCTGTCCCGGGCGGTGGAGAGCCGGACGGACAAGCGGCCCATCCTCTCCGACCTCCGGGAATCCGGCGCCATCGAGCAGGACGCGGACTCGGTGATGTTCCTGTACCGGGACGAATACTACAACCCCAACACCGAGGACAAGGGCGTGGCCGAGTGCATCGTGGCCAAGAACCGCCACGGCGAAACGGGAGCCGTAAAGCTTCAGTGGATCGGCCAGTACCAGTCCTTTACCGACCGGGAGTGGAAGCATGCTGAATAAGCTGGCGGCCTTCCTGGAAGAACACCGGATGCTCCAGCCGGGAGACACCCTTGTCTGCGCGGTGTCCGGCGGGGCGGATTCCGTGGCGCTGCTCTTTGCCATGTATCTGCTGAAAGACAAGCTGGGAATCCGGCTGTCCGCCGCCCATTTCAATCACCATCTGCGTGGTGCGGAGTCGGACCGGGATGCCCGGTTTGTGGAAGCCTTTTGCCGCGGCCTGGGGATCCCTCTTCATATGGGGGAGGGGACCGTGGTTCCCGGAGAAAAGGGCTTGGAGGCCGCCGCCAGGGAGGCCCGGTACGCCTTTTTCATGGGGCTTCCCGGGAAAATCGCCACCGCCCATACCGCCGACGACAACGCGGAGACGGTGCTGATGCATCTTGTCCGGGGGACCGGCCTCAAGGGGCTGGGCGGAATCGCTCCGGTGTCCGGCAGGCTTCTGCGGCCCATGCTCACCGTGACCCGCCGGGAGGTGGAGGACTTCCTGGACGAATACCACCTGAAGCATGTGGAGGACAGCTCCAACGAAAGCAACGATTTCCTGCGCAACCGGATCCGTCATGGGCTCATGCCCCTTTTGCGCAGGGAGAATCCCCGGATCGGGGAAAATCTGTCCCGTCTGGCCCTGGGACTTCGGCTGGACGAGGCGTATCTGGAAGATCAGACCTCCGGGCCCCTTCCCGGGATTTCCGTGCTTCGGCAGCTCCATCCGGCGGCGCGGCGGCGGTATCTGCGCCGCTTTCTGGAGGACAGCGGTGTCCGGGAGCCGGAGCAGAGCCATGTGGAGCTGGCGGAAGCCCTTGTGTTTTCCGAAAACCCCTCCGCCAGGGGAAGCTTCCCCGGGGGAAAAACCATCGCCCGGGAATATGACCGGCTGGTGGTGCTGGAAGAAAGGGAGACGCTTCCGGAGCGGCTCCTTTCCTGCCCCGGCAGGACGGAGCTGCCGGAGGCGGGACTTGTGGCGGTGTGCGCCCCGGCGGAAAGCCTGGAAAACGGCCCCCGGGTTTTTACTGTCCGCCCCAGGGGACAAATGGTGCTTCGCGGCCGCCGGAGCGGGGATGCCCTCCGGCTCCCGGGCGGCAGGAAGCTTTTGAAAAAACGGATGATCGACGCGAAAATTCCCGCCCCGCGGCGGGACAGAATCCCGGTGCTCTGCGATGAAGGGGGCATTCTGGGGGTCTGGGGCTTCGGTGCGGATCCGGACAGGACCGCCCGGGAGCTTCCCGCGGTGACGGTGCGGTTTATTAGCCTGGACAATACAGAAGAATAGAAAATAGGAGGCACGGCTATGGAAACGGATATTCAGCGAATCCTCTTGTCGGAGGAAGCCATTCAAAACAAGGTGAAGGAACTGGGAAAGCTGCTGACGGAGGAATACGCGGGGAAGGACCCCGTTGTGGTAGGCGTTCTGAAGGGCGTGGTGGTGTTCTACGCGGATATGATCCGGCAAATCAGGGTGCCCTGCCAGATGGACTTCATGTGGCTGTCCTCCTATTCCGGCACCAATTCCACCGGGGAAATGATTGTTCGCCGGGATGTGTCCGTGGATATCAGGGACCGGCATGTGCTGATTCTGGAGGATATTTACGACACGGGGTCTTCGCTGGACTTTACCTACCGGCACCTGATGGCCAAGGGGCCGGCGTCCATCAAGATCTGCACGCTGCTGGATAAGCCCGAGCGCCGGAAGCCGGGAATTACCTTAAAGCCCGACTATGTGGGCTTTACCATTCCCAATGAGTTTGTGGTCGGTTACGGCCTGGACTATAACGAGCATTACAGAAACCTGCCCTATGTGGGGGTGCTGAAGCCCGAAGCCTATGAGAAGTAAGGAGATACGTCCAAATTGAACAACCGAAAGTTTTTTCCCCTTTTGATGTATATGGCGGTGCTGGTGCTGGTTCTGTCCTGGGCCAGCGGCCTGCTGAGCCAGAACCGCAATGCCGTTCCCTACTCCCGGGTCCTTTCCCTGTTTGAACAGGAGCAGGTCAGAAGCTTTGTGGTGGAGGGAGACACCCTGACCCTCTATCTGAACAGCCCCTATGAAGGGAAAACTACCCTGTCCACCACTCTGGGCGACCCCGATGCCTTCCGGCGGGAGCTGAGCGACACTATCCGGGAGCAGACGGCTTCCGGCGTGCTGGAAAGCTACGATTTTCTGCCGAAGCAGGGCTTTTCGCCCTATTCGCTGATTGTCCCCCTGCTGATTGTGGGCATTCTGCTGCTGATGGTCTGGGCCATGCTCATGGGCAAGATGAACGGCAGCAATCCGCTGAGTAATTTCGGAAAGGCCCGGACGGTGCTGGGGGTTCCCGACGGCAAAAAGGTCACCTTCGCCGATGTGGCAGGTGCCGACGAGGAAAAGGCGGAGCTTCAGGAAATCGTGGATTTCCTCCGGGCGCCGGAGAAATACACCGCCATCGGCGCCAGAATTCCCCATGGTCTGCTGCTGGTGGGCCCTCCCGGCACCGGCAAAACCCTTCTTGCCCGGGCGGTAGCCGGTGAGGCGGATGTCCAGTTCCTCTCCATTTCCGGCTCCGACTTCGTGGAAATGTATGTGGGTGTGGGCGCCAGCCGGGTCCGGGACCTGTTTGAGCAGGCCAAGAAGATGGCACCTGCCATTGTGTTTATTGACGAGATCGATGCGGTGGGCCGCAAGCGGGGCACCGGCCTGGGCGGCGGCCACGACGAGAAGGAGCAGACCCTGAACCAGCTTCTGGTGGAGATGGACGGCTTCGGCCGGACCGAGGGGGTCATCGTTCTGGCGGCAACCAACCGGCCCGATATTCTGGACCCTGCCCTGCTGCGTCCCGGCCGGTTTGACCGGCAGATTCAGGTGGGGCGTCCCGATGTCAAGGGCCGGGAGGAAATTCTGAAGGTCCACGCCAAGGGCAAAAAGCTGGACGATTCCGTGGATCTTTCCGTAATTGCCCGTTCCACCGCCGGCTTTACCGGGGCGGATCTGAGCAACCTTTTGAATGAGGCGGCCATTATGGCGGCCCGGGATAACCGTCCCGTGCTGAATATGGAGGACATCAACGAGGCCATGATGAAGATCGTGGCGGGGCCTGCCAAGCACAGCCATGTGCCCTCCCGGAAGGACCTAAAAACCACCGCCATTCACGAGGCGGGCCACGCCGTGGCCATGTACCGGCTGCCCACCCACGACCCCGTGCGGCAGATCTCCATCGTCCCCCGGGGCAGCAGCCTGGGGGCCACCTGGTATCTTCCCAAGGATGATTCGTCCAATATGACCCGGAACGAGCTGTATGAGCAGATCGTGGGGCTGCTGGGAGGCCGTGTTGCCGAGGCGCTGTTCGTGGGCGATATTTCCGTGGGCGCCTCCAACGATATTGACCGGGCAACCAAGCTGGCAAAGAACATGGTGGCCCGCTACGGTATGTGTGAGCGGCTGGGCACCGTGTCCTACCTGGACGACGGTGAGGTCTTCATCGGCCGGGACTTCCAGAACACCAAGAGCTATTCCGAAAAGGTGGCGGGGACCATCGACGAGGAGATCAAGGCCCTCATTGACAGGGCCTATGACCACTGCCGGGAGATTCTTCAGAAGGACGCGGAGAAGCTCCGGGCCGTGGCGGACTATCTGCTTGCCAACGAGTCCATGACCGGCGCCCAGTTTGCCGACCTGATGGAGGGCCGGGAAATCGGCGCCGCCTCCGCCACTGCCCTCACCGACGGGTTTGAAGGAATTGACAATTGACAGTTACGTCACAAGAAACTGCCCGGGTTCTCCGTTTTGCGGGAAACCCGGGCGTTTTCTTGAATGTGCATACCGGCTTAACGCAGAAAATTGGAATTTGGCGGCTTCGCCGAATTGACAATTGACAATTGACAGTTGACAATGATTGTGTAAGCAGCGGGACGATTTTGAAATGATTCCAATTGTTTTCAGACATATTTTGTCATTTT
>CAMEIK010000101.1 GCA_945918315.1 uncultured Clostridia bacterium | reverse complement strand
GAACGCATGTTAGCGCGATTTAGGCCGAAAAGACTGTCTGATTTTAATCGCATATCAGTATTAATCAGAGTTTCCCTAACCGGCTAATCAGGACCACAGTCGTGCCTTTCCTTTCCAAAAACACCGCCGCAGGCCTTACAAAAGGCTTACGGCGGTGTTCTGCTGTTTTGGGTTAGCGCCTGCTTCCGGCAGATCAGGCAATGACAGCCGGATTAGTAGTTCTTCGCGTTGATTTCAAAGTATGCCTGGGGATGGGCGCAGACCGGGCAGATCTCGGGAGCCTTCTCGCCAACCACAATGTGGCCGCAGTTGCGGCACTCCCAGACCTTCACCTCGCTCTTGGCGAAGACTTCCTGCATTTCCACATTGTGAAGCAGGGCACGGTAACGCTCCTCATGGTGCTTCTCGATGGCGGCAACGCCCCGGAATTTGGCAGCCAGCTCCGGGAAGCCCTCTTCCTCGGCAGTCTTGGCAAAACCGGCATACATATCGGTCCACTCGTAGTTTTCACCGGCAGCGGCGGCAGCCAGGTTCTCGGCAGTGGAGCCGATTCCGCCCAGCTCCTTGAACCACAGCTTCGCGTGCTCCTTTTCGTTATCCGCCGTCTTCAGGAACAGAGCGGCGATCTGCTCAAAGCCATCCTTCTTGGCCTTGGAAGCAAAATAGGTGTACTTGTTTCTGGCCTGGGACTCCCCCGCGAAGGCAGCTTCCAGGTTCTTCTCAGTCTGGGTACCGGCATATTTATTTGCCATATTGTTTCCTCCTGAATGAATCAATTTGATTTTTCATGACAGCCGTTTCGGGCGGTCACATGATACCAACATAGTATTGACCTTTGGCTGGAATATTATAGCATATTGTTTTTCCCCGCGCAACCATTGTTTCTTTCTCCTCCGCGAAATTCCTCACCTTCTATAATACCGGGGGCTTTCCCGGAGTGGCAGCGCATCCTGACGGCATACATGATTTTGGGTTTTCCGGTCCTCAGAACATCGCCGAGCCGCCGGTGACAATCCAGCAGGCCATCATGGCCGCGGTAAAGCCGCCCACATACACACTCTTTGTCCGCCGGTAGGTGTAGGTGCAGATCAGACTGAATACCACCACCTGGGGCACAAATACGATCATCAGCGACATAAAGGGGCCGCCAAAGGTGGGGCTGAACAGCAGGTCCACACCGGGACCGATTTCGGCAAAGAACGGAATGTACTCCACCAGCATCAGCAGCACAATGCCCCCCGCCATGCACACAGCGTTCTTCCACCAGCAGGAAAGGAAGCCTTTGAAGCCGGGCTGGTCCGTGGCTTTCTGACGCATCTGGGCAAAGATCTTACTGTTGTTGAGCACAAAGAACAGAGCGAACACAGGCAGATACACCAGGAACTGCCCAAATCTGGCAGCCGTGAATCCACGGAAGAAGGGCCAGATATACCGAAGGTCCAGACCAAACAGCGCGGTGCAGAGAACCGTGAGCAGGTACAGATACCCCACCATAATAACCGCCAGCACTGCGGACTTTCCGCACAGCGCCCAATCCAGCTTTTCCCCGTGCTCTGGTCCGGAAAGGCCCAGGTCCACATAATCCATAGGCAAGCCCCGTTTCCTCGCGCGCCGATAAGGGAGTATGGTGGTTGCCAGCATAATGATAATCAGCAGCAAATACCAGGCCAGGAAGCCGTTGCCGATGGTCATGCGGAAGATATTCTCCGGCAACGGCAGCAGCGCGTGGCCCAGCTGGGTCATAAAGGGGTAGGTTAAAGCAGAAACCGCCACCGTGATCAGGGCGCCCTTCCACCACTTCCATCCTGTATGGATCCGATGGGGACGCTCCGGCAGAGTGAAGCAGACCTTCCGGAAGAAGGGCAGGGTCAGAAGCAATTCCAGAACAGGAATCATGGCAGCGATGGCCGCCAGCATGGCAAGGAGCCCAAGGGTTTCCTTCACCGCGTACACATGGTCGTTGGGTTCCAGCGCCGTGGGCAGGTCAATGGCCTTGTCAAACCAGTCCATGGCCGCGGTCATACCATGGGCATCGTGGGTAGTGAGCCGGTGGTTTGTCATCAGCAGCTCGATCCGGCGGGCAGAGCCATCCGAGAAATCCCCATAGGTGGTGTTCCATGCGCCATCGGTGGTGCCAAGGAATTCCTGCCGCAGAGGGGTGGCAAGGAGGGCGTCGCTGACCGTGTTCTGATAATCCCGGAAATAATTGAATTCGTCATACTTTGCCTGCAGCAGAAGCACGTTCCGGAACTGAAGATCCCGTTCGTCACAGGCCGCTTCATAGAACAGCTCGCCGCACTGCAGAACAATGCACTTGGGAGAAATGTCCTGTCCCACCGCGTCCGTGGCACCCGACCACGCCGCCGCCGCGGACCAGGAAGCCCAGGTACCCATGGAGTGTCCGGAAACACCCATCCGGGTGGCGTCCACAAAATCCAGCTCCGCCAGCAGCGCGTACGCCGCCGCGCCGCCCATAGACGAATCCAGGATGGCGTTGCCCTGCGCGTCCTGAGAATAGTACTTGTTAAAAAAGTCCAGATTGGACAGGTTCATCAGCAGCTTATACCGCCCGGTTCCGGAGATTTCCTTGACCTGCACTCCCTCCGTGCCATAGTTCACTCTGAGCTTGTGATTGACGGCGCCCCGGCTCCGCATTCCCAGGGTTGTATTGCCGTGACCATATTCGTCGATGGCCATAACCACAGCGCCCCGGCGGGCCAGCTCAATGGCATAGGCATCACAGGTATCCTTATCGTTCTGATAGCCGTGAAGCAGCAGAACCGCCGGTGCCGGATTCTCCGCGGTAGCCGTTTTGGGCCGGTATAGCTTGTATGTAACGGTTCCTTCCTCCATCGCGAAGGATTCTGTTGTGATGGTTACATTTCCATGATCCGTCTGAATGCCGTTGGCAATCAGCATAAAAACCAGCACACAGACGGTCAGAACCGCCAGCAGAATCCCGCTGCGTTTCCGTTTTTGCTTCATAGGAATGCCCTCCCCTGTTGATTTGGATACACTCATTATAGGTCTTTGGACTTTTTGTGTCAATTGTAGAATATCCATGAGTTTCTGAAAGATTTTTGACAGTATTCACGAATTCATTCCAAAAAAACCGGCTTCCAGGCACCTGCCTCAGGGCAGTGTGTATCCGAAGCGCCGGTTTTTTTGCTTACAGCTGCTCGGTCTGCTCTATCCAGAGCCGGAAGCTTGCGTCGCTGGGCATCCTCCAATCCCCCCGGGGGCTCAGACACACAGAGCCCACTTTCACGCCGTCGGGCATACAGCTGCGTTTGAACTGCTGGGTGAAGAACCTGCGGTAGAAGGCTGTCATCCATTTTTTGATGGTCCCGCCGTCATACTCTCCGGCGAAGGCCCTGCAGGCCAAAGCATAGATTTTCTTCGGCTCAAAGCCAAAGCGCAGCATGTAGTACAGGAAAAAATCATGCAGCGCGTAGGGCCCCACAATATCCTCGGTTTGCTGGGAGATCTGTCCGTTTCCGTCCGGCGGAAGCAGTTCCGGACTGATGGGCGTATCCAGAATATCCTGGAGCACCGGCCTGGCGGAAGCGAACTCCGGCATTTCGGAAATGGCCTCAATCATCCATCGGATCAGCGTCTTGGGAATGGAGCTGTTGACGCCATACATGCTCATGTGGTCGCCATTGTAGGTGCACCAGCCCAGGGCAAGCTCGCTCAGGTCGCCGGTACCGATGACGATGCCACCCACTACGGAGGCGTAGTCCATAAGAATCTGGGTCCGCTCCCGGGCCTGGGAGTTCTCATAGGTGCCGTTGTGAACCCGGGCGTCATGGCCGATATCCCGGAAGTGAAGGGTTACCGCCTCCCGGATGTTGATTTCCTTACTGCTGACCCCCAGCTTTTCCATCAGCTCCAGGGAATTCCGGTAGGTTCTGTCCGAGGTACCAAAGCAGGGCATTGTAACGCCATAGACATGGGAGGCGTCCTTCCCCAGCTGCCGCATAGCCTCCACGGACACCAGCAGCGCAAGGGTTGAATCCAGGCCTCCCGAGATGCCGACCACCGCGTTTGTTTGGATAGCGGACAGCCGCTGCTTCAGCCCTGCCACCTGCATCCGAAAGATCTCCATACACCGTTCGGTTCGGTCATTTTTTCCGGAGGGCACGAAAGGAAGCTTCTGCAGCCGGTAAAGGCTGCCATCCCCGCGAAGCTCCGACCCAGCAGCGGCTGAGCGCACCACGGAAACTCTGGGAGCCATGGCGGCAGCCACGTCGGAATAGCTTTTATTCTTCCGGCGGTCCGCCCGGATCCGCCCCAGATCACAGTCCTGAATCAGCAGATAATCCGTGGCAATGGGCTGACTGCTCTGGGCCAGAACCGTACCGTTTTCCGCGATGATGCTATGCCCTGAAAAAATCAGGTCCTGGGTAGACTCCGTAGACCCGGCGGAGCAATAGGCGTAGACACAGTTCAGCGCCGCGGACTGATGCTTCACCAGCTCCCGGCGGTAGGCCCGCTTTCCAATGGTCTCATTGGAGGCGGACAGATTCACGATTACCTCCGCCCCGCCCAGTGCCAGTAAGGTGCTGGGAGGCAGCGGAGTCCACAGATCCTCGCAGATCTCCACGCCCACCTTGGCTTCGTCGCCGATGGTTACGATTCTGTTGCTCCCCAGCAGAATATCTCCCTGGTCCAGACCCAGCTCCGAAGCCGGAATCCGGATCCCCTCCTCCGGTAATTGGGCGCCGGAATTAAACCAGCGCTTCTCGTAAAATTCATTGTAATTGGGGATATGGTGCTTGGCGTTCAGGGTCACCGCGCCGTTTGTCACCACGGCAGCGCAGTTGTACATCCCCATTCCAACCCGGACCGGCAGGCCCACAACGATGGTCAGGTTGGGATGCTTTCTGGAACAGGCAGCAATCTCCCCCATTCCCGCTTTTACCCCCTGGTGGAGCATCTCCTGATGGAACAGATCCTGACAGGTATAACCCGTCAGGCACATCTCGGGGAAAACAATGAGGTCCACGTTTTGCCCATCCGCCTTTTCGATACAGGCGCAGATGTCCCGGGTATTCCGGGCCACATCCCCCACCTTCACGGGCGGCACCGCGCAGGCAATTCGAATGAAGTCAAGCATAAGCATCCTCCAGATCATCAAGCTGATCTTATCATACCAAGTTCCCCGGCAAATTGCAATCCGTTTCCCGCAAAAATTGGGGGAAACCGGGCCCGAAACCCCGTGGCAGGAGACGGAATTGGTACTTGCCCTTTCCCGGAAGCCAACCGTGAAACGTGGAAAACCGCGGTAAACAGCGCACCGGAGAAAATATCGATTCGCTA
>CAMEIK010000100.1 GCA_945918315.1 uncultured Clostridia bacterium | reverse complement strand
TTGGCAGTAGCTGACGCAAGAATGAACCAATTCCACCGTCCTTCCTGGTCCCGCTGTTCGCCGGAAGCGGGTTTTCTCTCGGAAGACAGGGCTCGGGCCTTGGAGGACGACGGCGACAGTATGTCGCGGGCGGCGCTGGGTCAGGTTTGCGAATCGGTGCGGAACAGCCTCCTTTCCCTGAGGGGTTGGGTGGCGGTGAGGGCTGCCTGGGTGCAGTTTTCGGAGGATCCGAAACGCGGCTTTTGCGAAATGTGCCGTCAGATTGGGAAACATAGCGGTTGTACATGAAACTTCACCTCCCGGACAGCAGCTTTATGCCGCCAGAATTCAAAAAAGAGGATGCCATGCGGGCGATTTTTGCCGCCCGCATGGCTTTTTCCAATTTCGCAACCCGGTCCTGGCTGAGATAAGGGGCCAGGGCCCGGAGAAGGGCTTTCTGGTTGGAATCGATATTGCTTTTTCCCGCCATCCCGGCAAGCTTGGCAAGCAGGGCTGGGTCTAAACCTGGTCCCGGTTCCGGCTCCGAGGGAGATGCCTTTGGGGGCAGCCCTTCTTTTTTGGAAGATTCCCGGTTTTGAGATGGATTTGGGATATTGACCGACTGGGCAAGCTGCATGATTTGCTGCATGAGCTGGGGATTATCCAGAATTGCCCCCAGTTTTTCCTCCATACCTTCCATTTATTCCCTCCTTAGCTGCTCGACCAGCGCACGGGCTTCCGGGGTGGACAGAAATTTGTTAATGGCATTCTTTGCCTGACTGTAATCTCCGTCAGCGGCCTGTTTCATTGCCTGCTGCATTTCATCACTGTCATTTTTCTTTAACAGCGCAATGAGCTTTTTCCCGGCAGGGGACTGAGCCAAACGCATGATCTGGGACATGTCCATCGGTGTATCTGGCAAATGATCCATTGCAATCCCTCCTGAGAATATTCCTGAACTACTATATGAACCATACCCTTGAAAAGTGCCTGTCGTTTACCGGGAACACTTTGCGGTTGCTTTTTTTCAGGTTAACGGATATAATGCATTTTGTAGAAAGCGGTATTCCGCACAGAAAGGGGGCTTACCAATGGCCCGGCACAATTCCAGAAATACCCGAAGCCGGATCGTTACGGCAAGCTGGGAGCTTTTTTATGAGCAAGGGTATGATAACACCACAGTCGATGATATTGTGGAGCGTTCCGGTACATCAAAAGGGTCTTTTTACCATTATTTTGCGGGAAAAGATGCGCTGCTAAGCTCCCTGTCCACGCTTTTCGATGAAAAATATGAAGAACTGATTCCTCAGATCGAGGATATGAACAGTTTCTCCGCCCTTATTTTTCTCAACCGGGAGTTGTTTTTTCTGATTGAGAATACCGTTTCTTTGGAAATGCTGGCACAGCTCCTGTCTACCCAGCTAGTAACCGTCAGCGAAAAGCATTTGATGGACCAAAGTCGGGTTTACTTCCGCATTCTGCGAAAGATCTGTACTGCCGGACAGCGAAAGGGAGAATTGCGCCAGGATATTCCGGTGAATGAGATGGTTCGGGCCTATGCGCTTCAGGAGCGCGCGCTGATGTACGACTGGTGTATCTGCGGCGGAAATTACAGTCTGACCCAATATGCCGGGTATCAGCTTCCGCTTTTTTTGAAATATTTTCTTCCGGTCGATAATACTACCTGAGAAAAATATAGACTATGGTCTATATAATAAAATTGAAATATAAATATCAATTCTCAACAATATATAGATATATGCTGCCGAATTATTCCATTATGAATATTCGGCGGCTTCCTTTTTTAATAAAAGTATAAACTGAATTCTGTGTTGCAGTCTATTTTTGAAAACGCTATAATGTCGCCATCCAAAGAAGAGAGGTAATCACTATGCAGACCAATCATCTATTTGTTATGGCATCCATTCTTGTCTATCTGGGTGGAATGATTCTTCTTGGCGCGTTATATTCCAGGAAGAATCGCTCTACGGAAGATTTTTATCTGGGCGGCAGAAAGCTCGGCCCACTGGTTACCGCTATGAGTGCGGAAGCATCGGACATGAGTGCGTACCTGCTGATGGGCCTGCCCGGAGTTGCGCTGCTCAGCGGATTACCCGAGGCGGTGTGGACGGCCATTGGGCTTGCGGTCGGCACGTATCTGAACTGGCGGCTTGTTGCAAAACGGATTCGGGGTTACAGCCATCGCCTGGGTGCGGTTACGGTTCCTGACTTCTTTTCCAGACGCTACCATGACGACAATCATCTTTTATCCCTTGTTTCCGCGATTATCATTATTGTTTTCTTTATTCCCTATACTGCTTCCGGCTTCAATGCCTGTGGTACGCTGTTCTCCAGCCTGTTTGGTGTGGAGTATTTTCCGGCGATGATAATCTCCGCCGGCGTAATTGTGGCATACACAATCCTCGGAGGCTTCCTGGCCGCATCCATTACGGATATGGTGCAGTCGGTGATTATGACTCTGGCGCTGATTGTTGTGGTGGTATTTGGTATTTATTCCGCCGGCGGCTGGAACGCGGTGGTAGAAAATGCCCGCAGCCTCCCCGGCTATCTGAGCCTTGTCCAGGGCTATGACGCGGCTGCCGGGACTGCCGGGAACTACTCCCTGGTAACCATTATTTCCACCCTTGCCTGGGGCTTGGGCTATTTCGGAATGCCCCATATCCTGCTTCGGTTCATGGCCATTGAAGATCCCGATAAACTGACAATTTCCCGCAGGGTCGCTTCTGTATGGGTTGTTGTTTCCATGGGGATGGCAGTGCTGATTGGTATTATCGGCAGCGCCATGATCGGGTCCGGCGTCATTGCGCCCATTGTGGCCGGGGACAGTCAGCGGATTATTATCAAAATCGCCGATAAAATCGCCTCCTATGGCAGTTTGCCGGCAATTATCGCGGGTCTGATCTTTGCCGGTATCCTGGCGGCTACCATGTCTACTGCCGACTCCCAGCTTTTGGCGGCATCTTCCAGTGTGACACAGGATATTATGGGTTCCGCCTTTAAGCTTCGTCTTTCTTCCAAAGCATCCATGATTACGGCCCGCTGTGTGGTAGCGGTTATCGCGCTGATCGGAGTCTACTGGGCTCGGGAGGAGGGCTCTGTCTTTACAATCGTTTCCTTTGCCTGGGCTGGCTTTGGAGCCGCGTTCGGCCCCGGAATCCTTCTGGCGCTGTTCTGGAAACGCGGAAACAAATGGGGGGCGCTTGCCGGGATGCTGTCCGGCGGCGGAATGGTGTTCCTGTGGAAATATATGGTGCGTCCTTTAGGCGGTGTGTGGGATGTGTATGAGCTTCTTCCCGCCTTTGTGACCGCGCTGATTGTGAATGTGATCGTAAGCCTGCTGACTGCGGAGCCCTCTGAGGCGGAGAACCGGGAATTTGAAGAAGTGTCGAAATCCGCTTGCGGATAAAAAGCCCTCCGGCTGGAAGAACGAGCATCTCGGTTCTTCCGGCCGGAGAACTTTTTTGCGGTATCCGGCATAGAATACCGGGATGGAAAGGATGTGATCGGATATGTGCGCGATTGCGGGTCTGGTTAGGTTGGATGCCAAGGAAGAAACTCTGAACAGGATGCTGAAGACGATGGCACGGCGTGGCCCGGATGACAGGGGTGTAAGCACCTCTTCCGGCTGTACCCTCCTGCATACCCGTTTGGCAATTATTGATCCTAAGGGCGGAAAACAGCCCATGCTGCTGACGCACAATGGGGAGACCTATACAATTGTATACAACGGTGAACTGTATAATACCGAGGAAATCCGCACCGGGCTTCAAAAACTGGGGCATCGTTTCCTGGGGCATTCCGATACGGAGGTCGTGCTGCATGCCTATGCCCAGTGGGGAGCCGATTGTGTGGAAAAGCTCAATGGAATATTTGCCTTTGGAATCTGGGAGCAGGGAAGAGGCAGGCTGTTTCTTGCCAGGGACCGGATCGGTGTAAAGCCTATTTTTTACGCGGAGTACGGTGGTGGGCTGCTGTTCGCTTCGGAAATCAAAACCATATTGGCTTTCCCCGGGATCAAAGCAAAGCTTGACCGGGAGGGCGCAGCCCAGCTGATTCTCCTTGGCCCGGGGCGACTGCCGGGCAGCGGCGTTTTTTATGGCATTCGGGAACTGGAACCTGGTTGGCTGGGGTACTGGGAAAAGGGCGTATTTCAGGCAAAGCGCTACTGGTCACTGAAAGACCGGGAACACCGGGAAACCTTTCATGAAACGGTGGAGCATACCCGTTTTTTGGTTATCGACGCGATTCAGCGGCAAATGGTTTCAGATGTGCCCATTGGAACCTTTTTGTCCGGTGGATTGGATTCCAGCATTATCACCGCGCTGTGCGCAGGTCAGCTTGCTGCCCGGGGCGAACGGCTGAAAACCTTCAGCGTTGACTATCGGGACAATGACCGCTATTTCCGTCCGGGAAAATTCCAGCCAAATTCGGATGGGGAATACATTCGCATTATGTGTCAGGCCCTGGACACGGACCACAGCCGGACAGAGCTGACGCCGGAGAACCTTGCAGGGGCTCTGGAGGAGAGCACCATTGCCCGGGATCTGCCGGGTATGGCGGATGTGGATTTTTCTCTTTTGGTATTCTGCCGCAGGATTCGCAGCGATGTAAAGGTTGCCCTGTCCGGAGAGTGTGCGGATGAAATCTTCGGAGGGTATCCCTGGTACAGGGATCCGGAGGTAAGGGCTCTTGATGGCTTCCCGTGGGCACAGAATACCCGGGAGCGGGCGGAAATGATGGCACCGGAAGCGGTTCGGGGGCTGGATCCTATTTCGTTTGTAATGGATTCCTACCGGGAAACGGTCTCCCGGAGCGATATTCTACCCGGAACCTCCCCACTGGAGCAGCGGATGAAAGAGATGGTGAATCTGAATTTCCGTTGGTTCATGCAGACTCTTCTGGACAGAAAGGACAGGATGAGTATGTATTCCGGCCTGGAGGTTCGGGTGCCATTCTGTGATTACAGAATCGCGGAATATCTGTATTCCGTCCCCTGGGAATATAAAGACTGGCAGGGGAGGGAAAAGGGCCTTTTGCGGGAGGCGGTTAAGGGGCTTCTGCCGGATTCTGTGCGCCTGCGAAAGAAAAGCCCCTACCCAAAGACCTTTGACCCGGCTTACGAAACAATCATGGCAAACAGCCTGCACAGCCTTCTGGAAGATAAAAACGCGCCGATCTATGCTCTCGTTTGCCGGGACAGACTGGAAGGTCTCCTGCAAATGGATAGTCCCTGGCCCTGGTATGGTCAGCTCATGCGGCGGCCCCAGACCATAGCCTATTTCCTGCAGCTTAACTACTGGCTTCGACACTATCAGGTAGATATTCTTTTCTGATAAGGGTCTGCGG
>CAMEIK010000099.1 GCA_945918315.1 uncultured Clostridia bacterium | reverse complement strand
GGCTCGCCCCTTGCGGGGCAACCGCCGCTGATGCAAAAAAATCCCCATGCGCAGCTAATGCTTTCATGAATCGTGGTGCGCCGAAATGCGCATGGGGATTTTTTCTTTATCATACCATATCGCACCAATTATGCAAGCAGGCAGAACAAAAACCTCCGCGGGAAATCCCCGCGGAGGCTGATGTACAAAATGGGTTCAGGCCAGATACTGCTTCACGCCCTCGCCGGCTTCCGCGGGGTCGTCGGAGATGGTCATGGTGATCTCCATGCTGTTCTCCGCGGCGAACTTGGCGCACCAGGCTACGAAATCCTCCGCAGCGGCTCTGTCGGTGCCGATGGTCTTATACAGGTTGTCGATGAAGACATTGGTAATATCAAAGTTACCGGCGTGCAAACCGCTGAGGAAGCCCTTGAGCATCTCCGCGGAACGGATGCCATACTCCTTGGAGTCCACCAGACGGACCTTATAGGTCACATCATAGGTCAGCTTCTTGCCGTACTCGATGCAGACCACATCACCGCTGGCGCTGGCGACGGCGGTATTGATGGCGTCGATCAGCTTCTTGGTTTTGCCGGAGCCCTTCAGGCCCATAATCACATGAATCATCGGAATTTCCTCCTTTGCAATGCCAACTTTTTGGCTTGCTCTCATTCTACCAGTTATCCGCAGATTTTGCAACACCAAATTGCAATTTTCTGAAAAAGCTTCTCCGTGATCAGTTCTTCTCGTAACCGGGCTTACCCAGCAGCTGGAACATATTCCGCTTGTAGAATTCCACGCCGGGCTGATTGAAGGGATTGACCCCCAGGATGTAGGCGGACACGCCGCAGCTCAGCTCCAGGAAGTAGAAGAGCTCGCCCACCTTCCGGTCGTTCAGCTCGCCGCAGTCCATGGTGATGACGGGCACGCCGCCGTCCACATGGGCAGCCAGAGTGCCGAGGAAAGCCTTCTCGTCCACGAAGTCCAGGGTTTTGCCCTCCAGATAGTTCAGGCCGTCCAGATTCTTGTAGTCGGAGCCAATGGTGTACTTCTGCTCGGGGGCGTCGAAACGGACCATGGTCTCGAAGATATTCCGCTTGCCCTGCTGGATCATCTGGCCCAGGGAGTGGAGGTCGGCGGTAAACTCCGCGGTGACGGGGAACAGGCCCTTGCCGTCCTTGCCCTCGGACTCGCCGAAGAGCTGCTGCCACCAGCCGCCGAACATCTTGAAGCCGGGCTCAAAGCTCTCAAAGAGCTCAATGGCCTTGCCGTTGCGGTACAGCAGGTTCCGGACGGCGGCGTACAGCCACACGGGGTTTTCAAAGGAGCGCAGGTCATAGGCTTCCTTGGCATCCATGGCACCGCTGAGCATTTCCTCAATGTCGATGCCCGCCACGGCCAGAGGCAGCAGACCCACAGCCGTCAGCACGGAGAACCGGCCGCCCACATCCGGCGGGATTACGAAGGACTCCCAGCCCTCCTCGGTGGCCATCTGCCGCAGAGCGCCCTTGCAGGGGTCGGTGATGGCATAAATACGGCTCCGGGCGCCGTCGGTGCCGTACTTGCGCTCCAGCATCCAGCGCAGGGCCCGGGTGGCGATGGCAGGCTCGGTGGTGGTGCCGGACTTGGAAATAATGGCGATGGAGAAATCCTTGCCCTCCAGCAGCTTGCAAAGGTCATTCCAGTACCGGGTGCTCAGGCCGTTGCCGACGAAGAAGACCTGGGGGTTGCCCTTGCCCTTCATCAGGTTGTAATTGGCGCCCTGGAGCAGCTCGATGGCAGCCCGGGGGCCCAGGTAGCTGCCGCCGATACCGACAACCACGAACACATCGGAATCGGAGCGGATTTTCTGCGCGGCGGCCTGAATCCGGCGAACCTCTTCCCCGGGGGTCCGGGTGGGCAGATTCTGCCAGCCCAGGAAATCATTGCCCGCGCCGGTGCCGTCGGCCAGAGTGGCGTGGGCAGCGGCAACCTCTTTCTCCATTGTCAGCAGATCCGGCAGAGCAATTTCGCCCCACACATTGGAAATATCAACCTTTATCATTAAAATGAACACGTCCTTTCGTTGCAAAAGCTTGCTGCCTACATGTTACACCAAAAGCCGTCCAAACGCAAGCCCCCCCCCAGGGAAAAGTTTACTAAGTTTTCTTTTTTTCGCCTCTTCCATTTTTCCAAAAGGTCAGGTATAATGAATACCGACATTTTTCAAATTCCATACAGGGAGGAATTTTTGATGAAATACGGATTTGGTGTGGATCTGGGCGGTACCACCGTCAAAATCGCCTACTTCGCGGAAACCGGCGCCATGCTGGACAAATGGGAGATTCCCACGGTAACCCAGGACGGCGGCGACCGGATTCTGCCGGACATCGCGGCATCCATCCGGCGCTACCGGGAGGACAATTCCATTGCCGACGAGAGCCTGCTGGGCATCGGCATCGGCGTTCCCGGCCCGGTGAACGGCCGGGGCGTCGTCAACAAGTGCGTGAATCTGGGCTGGGGTGTCTTCAACATTCAGGATGTGCTCTCCGGGCTCACCTGCCTGCCCGTGAAGGCGGGCAACGACGCCAACGTGGCCGCCCTGGGTGAATTCTGGATGGGCGGCGGCATGGGCAGTGAGAACATGGTGTTCGTGACCCTGGGCACCGGCGTTGGCGGCGGCATCGTGGTGGACGGCAAGCTTCTCCACGGGGCCCACGGCGCCGGCGCGGAAATCGGACATATGGTGCTGAATCGGGACGAGACCGCCGTCTGCGGCTGCGGCAAGCGGGGCTGCGTGGAGCAGTACTGCTCCGCCACCGGCATTGTCCGGCTGGCAAAGCTGCGCCTGAGCAAAGATGATACTCCCTCCTGCCTGCGGGATAACGCGGAAATCACCTGCAAGGACATTTTCGATGCCGGAAAGGCTGAGGACGGGGTAGCTCTGGAGATTCTGGACCAGTACTACGCCTATATGGGCGAGTTCCTGGGCGACGTCTGTTCCACCGTGGACCCGGAGGTGGTGGTTCTGGGCGGCGGTGTCAGCAAGGCCGGCAATATGCTCCTGGAGGGCATCCAGCCCTATTTCCACAAGTATGTATTCCACGCCGCTTCCTCCGTCCGGTTTGCTCTGGCGTCCCTGGGCAATGACGCGGGGGCCTACGGCGCCTTCAAGCTGGCGCTGGACGCTTTTGGCGGCCAGGACCGCTGACGCGGCTGCGAAAATCATCGGCGCCTATGCCGGGCAGGCCTTCTGCCCGGCATCTTTCTGCCCCCGGGACTGGCAAAGCCCCGGCTCTTCCCCGCCGGAATACCGGATTTTCCGGTTTCTTCCCTATCTTCCCAACATTTACTTGACAAGCACCCGTTTTTCACGGTATAATATTTTGGTTAACGGCACAAAAGACCGTCCCGGGGACGGTTTTTTCTTTCAGGAGGATCGAAAGTATGTGTGAAAAGTGTAAAGGCAAATTCTATATTACCACGCCTATCTACTATCCGTCGGCCAAGCTTCACATCGGCCACGCCTACTGCACCGTGGCAACCGACACCATGGCCAGGTTTAAGCGGCTCCAGGGCTACGACGTAATGTTCCTCACCGGCACCGATGAGCACGGCCAGAAGATTGAGGACAAGGCCAAGGCCGCCGGAGTCACCCCCCAGCAGTTCGTGGACAATATCGTCCTGGGAGAGCGGGGCGTGCTGGATCTGTGGAAGCTGATGAACATCTCCTACGACCGCTTCATCCGCACCACCGACGATTACCATGTAGCCGCCATTCAGAAGATTTTCAAAAAGATGTATGACAACGGCGACGTCTACAAAGGCAAGTATGTGGGCAAATACTGCAAGCCCTGCGAATCCTTCTGGACCGACAGCCAGCTGGTAAACGGGAAGTGCCCCGACTGCGGCGGTGAGGTGCAGGAGGCCGAGGAGGAGGCCTACTTCTTCCGGCTTTCCAAATACGCGGACCGGGTCCAGGACCTGCTGGAAAACACCGACTTCCTGGAGCCCCGGAGCCGGGTCTCCGAAATGGTCAACAACTTCATTAAGCCGGGCCTGGAGGACCTCTGCGTCTCCCGGACCAGCTTCACCTGGGGTGTCCCCGTGGACTTTGACCCGGGCCATGTGGTATACGTCTGGATTGACGCCCTTTTTAACTATATGACCGCCCTGGGCTTCGAGAACGACAAGTATGACGATCTGGAAGCCTTCTGGCCCGCGGACGTCCACTTCATCGGCAAGGAGATCGTCCGGTTCCACTCCATCATCTGGCCCGCCATGCTCATGAGCCTGAACCTGCCCCTGCCGAAAAAGGTCTACGGCCACGGCTGGCTCCTGCTGGACGGCGGCAAGATGTCGAAGTCCAAGGGCAATGTGGTGGACCCCTATATCCTGGCGGAGCGGTTCGGGGTGGATGCCCTGCGGTTCTTCCTGCTCCGGTCCTTCCCCTTCGGCTCCGACGGCAACTTCTCCAACGAACTGCTGATCAATACCATCAATGTGGATCTTGCCAACGACCTGGGGAACCTGGTCTCCCGGACCGTGGCGATGGCCCAGAAATATTTCGGTGAGCGCCTGCCCGCCCAGCAGACGGCGGACGAAGAAAAGGACGCCGAGCTTGTTGCCATGGCTTCCTCCCTCCGGGGCAAGTACGAAGCCGAAATGGAAAAGTACGCCTTCCAGAACGCCCTGTCCGAGGTGTTCAAGGTCATCTCCCGGGCCAACAAGTATATTGACGAGAACGCCCCCTGGGTACTGGCCAAGAGCGAGGAGAATAAGCCCCGGCTGGCCCGGGTGCTCTATAACCTTTTGGAAACCGTCCGGATCTGCGGCGGTCTTCTGACACCCTTTATGCCGGATACCGCCGCGGAGATTTCCCGGCGTTTGGGCGACGCCCGGATGGACTGGGACAGCCTGGGCTCCTTTGGCCTGTTGGATTCCCAGGTGGCCGTAGTCGCCGGTCCTGCCCTCTTCCCCCGGATTGACCTGGAGAAGGAGCTGGCTGCCCTGGAGGAAATGAACAAGCCCCCGGTGCCGGCGCTGGAAATCGAGCCCTATACCGACGAAAAGGTGGACTTCGATACCTTCTGCAAGAGTGATTTCCGGGCGGTAAAGGTGAAAGACTGCAAGCCGGTGAAGAAGAGCGACAAGCTGCTCCAGTTCACCCTGGACGACGGCACCGGCACCGACCGGCAGATTCTCAGCGGCATCGCCAAATACTACAAGCCCGAGGAACTGATCGGCAAGACCCTGGTGGCCATCACCAACCTGCCTCCCCGGAAGATGATGGGCCGGGAGAGCAACGGCATGCTGCTGTCCGCCGTCCACACCGAAAAGGGTGAGGAAAAGCTGAACCTCGTCATGATCAGCGATACCATCCCCGCCGGCGC
>CAMEIK010000098.1 GCA_945918315.1 uncultured Clostridia bacterium | reverse complement strand
ACCGAGCGGTACCCAAAGGTGAAACGACAACACACCACGTTCGTCACGGCTTGGCCGCCCGCCCTGCGGGCAAATTCCAGTTTTCCATTTATCAACCAACCGGAAGAATTGCAGGGGACGGTTTTCCGTCCCCTGCAAAACCATGGCAGCACCGCATAACGGAAGCCCCGGGCTTTCCGTTACGCGGTGCTGCTCTCTGACGCATTTGTGCGGTGTTGTCAGTCGTTTTGGATAACCAGCTCCGCGATCTGGACGGCGTTGGTGGCCGCGCCCTTGCGAACCTGGTCGCCGCAGCACCACAGACACAGGCCGTTATCATCCGTCAGGTCGGGACGGATCCGGCCCACGAACACGATATCCTGGTCGGAGGTGTCCAGCGGCATGGGGTATTCCTTGGCCGCCAGATTGTCAACCAGCCGGCAGCCGGGGGCGGCGGCAATGGCAGCCCGGGCCTGCTCCACGGTGACGGGCACATCAAAATGACAGCTGACGGAAATGGAGTGGCTGCGGACCACGGGCACCCGGACACAGGTGCAGCTGACCTTCAGCTCCGGCAGATGCATGATCTTCCGGCCCTCGTTCTGCATCTTCATTTCCTCGCTGGTGTAGCCCTCGAACTGCTCGGAACCGATCTGGGGAATCAGGTTATAGGCAATCTGGTGGGAGAACACCTTGGGCTCCACCTTTCTTCCCTCCCGCAGAGCCTCCACCTCGTCCATCAGCTCAATGGGGCCGCCGGCGCCGGCGCCGGACACCGCCTGATAGGTGGAAGCGGTCATGGTACGGATGGGGGCGACGGCGTTCAGGGCGTTCACCGCCGTGACGGTGATAATCGTGGAGCAGTTGGGGTTGGCAATAATGCCGTGGTGATTCTTCACATCCTCCGGATTGACCTCGGGCACCACCAGGGGCACCTTGGGGTCCAGACGGAAGGCGGAGGAATTGTCCACAAACACCGCGCCGGCGGCGACGATGGCGGGAGCAAAACGCTTGGCAATATCATTTTCCGCGGCGCCCAGGACAATGTCCACCCCCTGGAACGCCTCATCCCTAGCCTCCTGGATGGCAACCTGCTCCCCCCGGAAGGTCACGGTTTTTCCGGCGCTCCGGGCGCTGGCCAGGGGAATCAGCTTCCCCACAGGGAAATTCCGCTCGGCAAGAATTTTCAGCATCTCCTGTCCCACGGCACCGGTGGCGCCCAGGACGGCTACGGTATAGGTCTTCATATGGTTTCCTCCCTTTTATGCAGCGGAAACAGCGAACCGCTTCCTCATTATTCCTTGATAAAGCTGTTGTACAGCACCCGGATGGCGCTGGCAAAATCCCGGTTATCCACGCCGAAGATGATGTTCAGTTCGTCGGGGCCCTGGTTGATCATGCGGATATTGATGCCCGCCTGGCCCAGCGCCGCGAAGATCTGGCCGGAGATACCGGGACGGAAGGCCATTTTCCGGCCCACCGCCGCCACCACGGCGATCTGATCGTGGACATCCAGCCGGTCCGGCTCCACTTCCTTCTGGATCTCCCCCAGAATGGCGTAGAGACTGGAGGCCACCGACTCGGTGGGCATCACCACGGACACATTGTCGATGCCGTTGGGCACATAGTCAACGGAAATATCGTGACGCTCCAGCACGGTGAGAATCTTCCGCAGAACGCCTACCTGGCTGCTCATACCCCGTTTGCTCACGGCGATGATGGTGAAGTCCTTCTTTCCCGTGATGCCGGTGATGAACCGCTGGGGGTCGCTGTCCAGCTGGAACTTCTCCTGAATCATGGTGCCGGGGTCCTCGGGGGCATTGGTATTGCGGATATTCAGGGGGATATTCTTTTCCCGCACCGGGAAAATGGTTCCCTCGTGGAGCACCTGGGCGCCGGAGTAGCTCAGCTCCCGCAGCTCGTCGTAGGTAACCTCCGGGATGGTCTTGGGATTCTCCACAATCCGGGGGTCCGCCATAAGAATGCCGGACACATCCGTCCAGTTTTCGTAGACATCCGCGTCCAGAGCCGCCGCCGCGAGAGCGCCGGTAATATCGCTGCCCCCCCGGGTAAAGGTGCGGATTCTGCCGTCGGGCATCAGTCCATAGAAGCCGGGAATCACCACGCCCATGCCCCGCACAAGACCCCGCAGGGCCTCATAGCTGGACTCCTGATCCACGGTGCCGTCGAATTTGAACTTCACCCAGTCCGCGGCGTCCACGAACTGGAAGCCCAGGTACGCCGCCATTAGCCGGGCGGAGAAATACTCGCCCCGGCTGGCAAGCTCGTCCTGGGTCACGGCCTTGGCATCCAGCCTCTGCTTCAGGGCGGCAAACTCCGGCTCCAGGTCCAGCGTCAGACCCAGGTCCCGCTGAATCTCCCGATACCGGGAGACAATCATTTCAAAAACACCGGAGCAGTCCACGCCATACTGGGTGTGGGCATAGCACAGGTACAAAAGGTCCGTGATCTTGTGGTCTGCTTTGTTCCGTTTTCCCGCGGCGGAGACCACCACCACCCGCCGCTCCGGGTCCGCCAGAAGAATATCCCGGATCTTCCGGTACTGCCCCGCATCCGCCATGGAGGAGCCGCCGAATTTCACAACTTTCATATTCTTTCCTTCCCTGTTCTTACAGCGCAATCGCCGCGGCAAAGGCGCCGTCAGCATCCTTCAGCCACCGGTGCATATCCCCTACGCAGACCGGCTCCGTCACCGCGCCGGCGCCCCAGCGTT
Organism: uncultured Clostridia bacterium; assembly: GCA_945918315.1. Lineage (GTDB taxonomy): Bacteria > Bacillota > Clostridia > Oscillospirales > Oscillospiraceae > Faecousia. The sequence continues at coordinate 2,687 of CAMEIK010000098.1, read as the reverse complement.
CCTTCACGGCAAAGGGGCAGCTGCCCCGGACATACCAGGTAAGCTTCACATCATTGGAGGCCCGGAGCTTTTCGCCCCAGGGAGCGTAATAGCCCCGTCCCACAGTAAAGTCCACGCAGTCCTGCACCACATTATATGCGGTGGGGTACCGTCCGGCGCCCTGGCCGAAGAAGCTCTGCCGCCCGGACACATCCCCCACCAGGGTGATGAGGTTATAGTTCATGGGCACCGCCGCCTCCGGCTGGCCCACGGGATACAGGGTGGGCTGGACCCAGGCGTGAACACCGTCGCCCCCCCGCTGGGCGTGGGACACCAGCTTGCACACAAAGCCATGGTTGCGGAAAGCCTCCACATCCTCCCCGGAGATGCCCCGGATGCCGGACACGGGAACGGTGTCCATGTCCAGGGACGCGCCGAAAGCAATGTTTGCCGACACAATCAACTTGTGCCAGGTATCGATACCGTCCACATCCGTGGAGGGGTCCGCCTCCGCGTAGCCCAAGTCCTGGGCCTGCCGGAGGGCATCGCCGTAGTCAAGGCCCAGACGGGTCATGGAGTCGAGAATATAGTTGCAGGTGCCGTTCATGATGCCTCCCACCCGGGTGACCGTCTCCACCCGGCGCACCCGCTCCAGCTCCGACAGCCAGCCGATGCCGCCGCCCACGGAAGCGGTGCACCGCAGGAGCACACCCTTTTCCGCCGCCAGAGGCACCAGCTCGTCATAGCAGTGGGCCATCAGGGCCTTGTTGGAGGTGGCTACATTTTTCCCGGCGAGAATCGCGGCCCGGACGTACTCGTAGGCAGGATGCACCCCGCCGATGGCCTCCACCACCGTGTCGATGGAAGCGTCCTCCAGAATATCCCCAAAGTCATGGGTGACGCGAACGCCCTCCAGCTCCAGTTCCCGGCGGCACAGCACCGCGGCGACCTCCATATCCTCCCGGTTGGAAACCAGCTCATAGACGCCTTTTCCTACCGTGCCGAAACCCAACAATCCGATCCGCATAGCCTTTCCTCTCCGCGTTCTCCCGGAAAACCTATGTTTGCCCCGGAAAAACACTTGCTTTTTTGTTGGGAACAGTATATCATAGACCTACCCAAAATGCAATTCCCACAAAAAGCAAAGGATTCCCTGGGAATCTGCCATGTTTTTGTGCAAAATTAGGAGGAAACTATGCTGTACCGTTCTACCCGGGGATCTTCCCCCGCTGTGGACAGCGCCGAAGCCGTGCTGTCCGGTATCGCCCCCGACGGGGGTCTGTATCTGCCGGAGGCGCTTCCCGCCTTTGACTGGCAGGGCTGCCTGCAGAAAGATACTGTTTCCATGGCCGCTTCCCTGCTCGGTGCCCTGCTTCCGGGGATTCCCGATATGGATGCGCTGACAAAGCGGGCCTACCTGGGAAAATTCCAATCCGATGACTTGACCCCCACGGTAACTGTGGGCGATTTCACCGTGCTGGAGCTGTTCCGGGGCCCCACCTCCGCCTTCAAGGATGTGGCCCTGTGCATGCTCCCCCAGCTGCTTACCGCCGCGAAGACGGTCAAAGGAATGCAAGAGGATATTCTGATTCTCACCGCCACCTCCGGCGACACCGGCAAGGCAGCGCTGGAGGGCTTCCGGGATGTGCCCGGAGTGAAAATCTGCGTGTTTTATCCCGACGGCGGCGTGTCCCAGGTCCAGCGGGCCCAGATGGTCACCCAGGAGGGAAGCAATGTCACCGTCTGCGCCGTCCGGGGCAATTTTGACGATGCCCAGACCGGGGTGAAAAATATCTTCGCCGCCTGTCAGGGGAAGGCCCTGCCCTACCGGCTGTCCAGCGCCAACTCCATCAACATTGGCCGTCTGGCCCCCCAGCTTACCTACTACTTCGCGGCCTACCGGGATCTTCTGGCCCGGGGGCAGATCCGGATGGGCGACAAGGTGAATTTCTCCGTCCCTACGGGAAACTTCGGCGACATTCTGGCAGGATTCCTGGCAAAGCGGCTGGGGCTGCCGGTGGGAACGCTGCTGTGCGCCTCCAATGCCAACAATGTGCTCACCGATTTCATCGAAACCGGCGTCTATGACCGCCGCCGTCCCCTGCTGAAAACCCAGTCCCCCTCCATGGACATTCTGGTGTCCTCCAACCTGGAGCGGCTCCTGGCTCTGCTCAGCGGCGACACGGACCTGGTGTCCGTCCTTATGGGGAAGCTGCGGGATCAGGGCTTCTATCAGGTGCCCGGGGAACTGCTGGAAAAGATCCGGGCCTCTTTCTTCGCCGGATGCTGTGATGACCGCCGTGGACAAGCGGTCATCGGCCGGGTCTGGCGGGAACATCACTATCTGCTGGATCCCCACACCGCCGCGGGCTGGGCCTGTGCCGAGGACTACCGGGCAAAAACCGGAGACACCACCCCCATGGTGGTGCTCTCCACCGCTTCGCCCTACAAATTCCCCGCCGCCGTGCTGACCGCCATCGGTCAGGAACTTTCCGGCAGCGAGTTTGACCAGATGCGGCAGCTGGAAGACGTGACCGGCGTTCCCATCCCGGAAAATCTTGCCGGCCTGGCAGACAAGCCCCAGCGCCACACCGGTGTTGTGGAAAAGGATGAAATGCTGCCCTTTGTTCTGGGGCTGTAAAAAACCGGCAGGGTTGGAATTTAATTGACAATTGACAATGGACAATGGACAATTAAGGAATCCCTTC